>NZ_JCBDGX010000182.1:0-6662 GCF_059834345.1 Vibrio sp. R11-SG3-ISO3-SZ | reverse complement strand
TAAACCTAAAAGGCCGATAGTCATCTATCGGCCTTTTTTATTATAAAACAAATACTAACGAGGAAGATGAGCCACAACACTGCGCCAAATATTGTATGGAATACCAAAAATACAATTTTTCAGGCATAATGTTTCTAAATCAGGACAAAATAACTCAATATTGAAAATAAAAAACTACAGGTAAAAACCTACTGAGTCTTTTATCAGTTTTTTAGGCAACATTGTCCTTCTATTCTACTTTATGCTTATTATTTAGATATACTACTCAGCCATCGCAAGTGACTATAACAACACCAGCTTGCGTATCGATAGTATATCGACCTAGGTGATAGATGGCTTTTTAAGGTGACATGGCCAACACATTGTTGGCGCCGCTTGACAAAAGAATTCGTGCCAAAGAAGCACACACAAGATTAAGCGGTTGTATTTTGAAGTTTATTGACCATTTGGATTGAAGACATGTCATTACCACACGTTATTTTAACTGTCCTGAGCACTCGTGATGCGACGGGCTACGATATTACCAAAGAATTTTCTGCCACTATCGGCTACTTTTGGAAAGCAAGCCACCAGCAAGTCTACCGCGAACTGAACAAGATGGCGCAAAACAATCTTGTGACCTGTGTTCTCGAGCCTCAAGAAGGCAAACCCGATCGTAAAGTTTACTCCATTACCGATGCCGGCCGTACTGCACTGGGTGAGTGGTTTGATCAACCGACCGCGCATCCTACGGTGCGTGATGAGTTCTGTGCAAAGTTGATGGCGTGTGCTATCCAACCCTCTGCACCGTTTCGCACTCAGCTCGCTGAGCTTATCGATGAGTCACGCAAGCTAGTCGCTCACTACCAAGAGATCGAGAGCGGTTACTACTCAACGCCTGCGACCCTAGACAAGCAGCAACGTCTAGAGCGTCTCACGCTGCGTCGTAATCTTCTGATTCGTCAAACTTGGATTGATTGGGCAGAAGAAGTGCTCGCTGAGTTGAACGATATGGCGTAATAGCCCTGACCTAACCGTATTAGGTTGAAAGAGACAAAAAGTCAGCGTGATGCTGACTTTTTTCTTTTCTCGGATAAGTGGCAAACATAACATCGTGGTAAACATAGTATCGTGGCAAACATAGCCTCGTGGTAAACATAGCATCAAAGCGCTCACGACTTAGATCCCATCGCCACCAATGAAGCTTTGTGACTTACCATTGAACTGTTGGTCCATATCCAAAGAGGGCTTATCGGTTTTCGGTCGACCGACAATTTTGGCTGGCACACCCGCAACCGTTGTGTGTGGCGGCACAGGCTGAAGGACAACGGAACACGAACCAATCTTCGCCCCTTCTCCCACTTCAATATTACCCAAAATTTTCGCCCCAGCGCCAATCATCACACCTTCACGAATTTTCGGGTGACGATCGCCGCACTCTTTACCGGTACCACCCAAGGTGACGTCTTGCAAAATGGAGACATCATCTTCGACCACCGCTGTCTCACCAATGACGATACCGGTCGCATGGTCGAGCATGATGCCGCGACCGATTCTCGCTGCTGGGTGAATATCGACCTGACACGCAACAGAGATTTGGTTTTGCAAATAGGTGGCGAGCGCCACGCGCCCTTGCTTCCAAAGCCAGTTGGCAACGCGGTAGCCTTGCAGGGCGTGATAACCCTTTAAGTACAGCAGCGGCATGGAGTACATAGAGACTGCAGGGTCACGGTTGACAGTCGCACAGATGTCACAGGCCGCCGCGGCGGTAATATTGGGATCGGAGTTAAAGGCTTCCTCAACCACCTCTCGCACCGCCATGGCAGGCATTGAAGCCGTATTGAGTTTGTTGGCCAAAATATAACTCAGCGCCGCCGCTAAACTGTCATGCTTAATGATGGTCGCATGATAGAAGCTGGCGAGCATCGGCTCTTGCTCAGAGAGCTCACGCGCTTCTCGAACAATGGTCTGCCAGACTTTCTGTTTCTCACAATGTTTCATGTTACTTGCTCGTCCCTAATTCTCCCTGCCCTTACATGAGTAAGGTGTGCGCCTTATGAGTCACCTCATGACGCTTATGCTTCGGCTTTCTTATCACGCGCTAGCAAATCTTGCGCGGCTAGGCGTGCGTCCTTCCCTTGATACAATACTTGATAAATTTGGTCAACAATCGGCATCTCGACACCGACACGCTCAGCAAGTAGGAACACCTCTTTGGTGTTGCGATAACCCTCAACCACTTGGCCAATCTCTTGCTGCGCTGTGTCGACATCTTTGCCTTGACCCAGTGCCAATCCAAAACGGCGATTGCGCGATTGGTTGTCCGTACAGGTCAACACCAGATCGCCTAAACCCGCCATGCCCATAAAGGTCTCGGCTTGCGCACCTAGCGCCGCGCCCAATCGGCTCATCTCTGCTAAGCCACGGGTAATCAGTGCGGTTCGCGCATTGGCACCAAAACCGATGCCGTCGGACATGCCTGCGCCAATCGCAATGACGTTTTTCACCGCGCCGCCAAGCTGCATACCGATAAAGTCACTGTTGGCATAGACTCGGAAGGTTTTGCTGCAATGGATTTTCTCTTGCAGATCTTTCACAAACTCGGCATCTGGCGAAGCCACAGAAATCGCCGTCGGCATCCCCATCGCGAGCTCTTTTGCAAAGGTAGGACCAGAGAGCACGGCTAGGGAGTATTGATCGCCAATCACATCGTGGGCGACATCTTTCAGCAATCGACCGGTTTCAGGCTCTAGCCCTTTGGTCGCCCAGCAGATGCGAGTGTCTAAGCGCAAATAGGGCTTAACACTGTTCAACACCAGACCAAATACGTGGCTTGGCACCACCACAAGGAGATCTCGACTGGCACTGACGGCTTTTTCTAAGTCCGTCTCAATGATCAAGCTGTCTGGAAAAGCGATGCCGGGTAAAAATTCTTCGTTGGCGCGTGCGGCTTCAAGACGCGCCATGTGCTCAGGCTCGTGCCCCCATAGCACCACATTGGCACCGTTACGTGCCAACGAAATGGCCAGCGACGTGCCGTATGAGCCTGCGCCGAGTACGGTCATAGAGATTGAACGACCATACGCATTTTGGGATTGTGTGTCTATCATGGTTCCGCCTAGTTGTCCTGCTGCGTGACTAGAATCTAGTGGTCAGCGTTCGTTTTGCCAACCGCTGAACACAAGATTCTCAAACAAAAAATGCACAGCGCATCGTGATGAGATGCTCTGTGCATTTCGATAAGGTTGCGTCAGAGCGAAGATTACGCCTGAGCTTCACCCTCACCTTGCTGAGCTTGTTGCTGTAGGTAGTTCATGAACAACGCATCAAAGTTCACTGGCGCTAGGTTCAATTGTGGGAACGTGCCTTTCACCACCAAGCTTGAGATGGTTTCACGCGCATAAGGGAAAAGGATGTTCGGGCAGAATGCGCCTAGGCAGTGCGCCAATTGACCCGCTTCCATTTTCTCAGCCGTGAAGATACCACCTTGCTGAACTTCACAAAGGAATGCAGTGTCGTCTGCGTTCTTCACTGTCACCGTAAGACGAAGCACGACTTCGTAAACACCTTCACCTAGCTCACGGCTTTGCGTGTCTAGATCCAGTTTAACATCTGGGTTCCACTCTTTTTGGAACATGGTTGGTGAGTTCGGTGCTTCAAATGATACGTCTTTTAGGAAGATACGTTGAATTGCGAAGTTTTGAGCTTCTTGTTGCGGTGCTGCTTCAGCCATGGTTCAAATCCTTTCATAGAAAATAGTCTGCCAAGAGACTAACCGAGAGATATGACACTGACTCGATTTCCACGTTAAATCGTGGCTCTGTTCACATCTCTCTTGAATAAACGTCGATTTTTCAATCAGCGCTCAATGAATTACTTTTTGCCTTTAACCAGAGGTAGGTTCGCTTCACTCCAAGCAATCAAACCGTTTTTGAGAAGATTCACGTTCTCAAAGCCCGCTTTTGCTAGAAGATTCGCGCTTTCTTGCGCCGTCTGACCTGTTTTGCATACTACGATGATTGGGTCGGATTTGTGGTTTTCAAGAGCGCCAAAGCTGCCCGCTTTGATGTCTGATGGCAAAATGTGAACTGCATCCGTGATGTGGCCTTTGCGGAACTCATCTTTTGAGCGGATATCAACCACCACACCGTTTTCACGGTTCATTAATTGAGTCGTTTGCGCTGCCGTGATCTCTTTGTAGGCCGCGGTAGTGGATTTCACGATGTTCATGATAAGGGCAACCAATAGACCCGCCCATACCAAAGAGAGAATCATGTTCTGTTGAAAAAATGCGATGTACTCTTGCATGTCCTGTGCTCTTCGATTTTGGAACTGTACAACGGATGGACAGCCCCCGACTAAAATTCAGCTTGGGAGTATAACGAGGATGATGGGACGGCGCGAGTCAAAAGCGCTCAGAATAAGAATCTGTTGCACATTTCTCGACAAAGACGCCTCTTCATCGCCACGCCATATTGCGACCCTTGCCTTATGCGCGCGTCACAGGGAAGGCGATAACCTGTTCGATATGCTCAAAGCCTAATGCTAGCATGATCAAACGATCCACCCCTAGCGCCACCCCTGCACACTCAGGCAAACCCGCCTCTAGCGCTGCGATTAAATGGCCGTCCATCGGCTGAACCGGTAAGCCCATCTGCTGGCGTTTCTGGTTGTCTTGCTCAAAACGCGCTTGTTGCTCTTTGGGGTTATCCAATTCGTGGAATCCGTTCGCCAGCTCTATGCCGCGAAAATAGACTTCAAAACGATCCGCAACCCGTTCATCGGTCGGATTAATTTTCGCGAGCGCCGCTTGCGTCGCTGGGAAGTCGTACACAAAAGCAGGACGAGTTTGACCAATCTTGGCTTCCACGCCGACACTAAATAGCAGTTGCAACAGCGTATCTCTGTCTTGCTCTGGCTGAGCAATATCCGCCAGCCCCAAGGTGGCAGCGGCGACTTTGAGCTCTTCCATGCTCGCGCCTAACGGACACACACCAAGCACTTGCAAGAAGGCGTCTTGGTAGCTCATTCGCTCGGCCGGTGCCACGTTTAGGACCTGCTGCAACAAGTCGTCCATTTCATCCATCAGTTGATGATGGTCAAAACCCACCCGGTACCACTCCAACATGGTGAACTCCGGATTGTGGTAGCGGCCGCTCTCTTCGTTACGAAATGCCTTGTTGATCTGATAAATCGAACCACTACCCGCAGCCAATAAGCGTTTCATGTGAAACTCAGGACTGGTCATTAAATAGAGCGCTTGCCCATCGGCATATCCGGGGCCTACAAACTGAGTTTGAAAGGTGTGCAAGTGAATGTCTGTCACCGTCGCTTGACTCATCGCCGGAGTATCCACCTCCATGACGCCTCGGTCAGCGAAAAATGTGCGTAGGGTTTGTAATACGTGAGCACGCTGTTTCAGCGCTGCGATCGATGCGGTCGGTTGCCAGTTCAAAGCTCTATTCTCTTGAAGTGATTTGCTGCGCAACGTATCACAAAGCCCAACAAGGGTTAAGCAGGTTATCGCCGCCCTCATTGATAGCCCAGTCATCCCCATCCCTAAGTCGCCGTGATAACTATCACATATCCTAGATTTTTTATGCCCTTATGTGCACTACCGGAGCAAAAACCTAAATACATCAATTTTTCCCTAGAGAGGCTCTTCTACACTACCCCTACCACTTTTGGGGGCTTCCCAAAGCAACAATAACAAGCGGAATCATCCGCACTTTCACACTGGAGGATAACTGTGCAAACCATTACCACAGATATCGCAGTCATCGGCGCCGGCGGCGCTGGTCTGAGAACTGCTATTGCAGCAGCTGAAGCAAATCCCGATTTAAACATCGCTTTGATTTCAAAAGTCTATCCTATGCGTTCCCACACGGTTGCTGCAGAAGGTGGATCAGCCGCAGTTATCAAGGATGAGGACAGCCTAGACAACCACTTCAACGATACCGTGGGTGGGGGTGACTGGCTTTGTGAACAGGATGTCGTTGAATACTTTGTTGAAAACGCCACGCGCGAAATGATCCAGATGGAGCAATGGGGTTGCCCGTGGAGTCGGAAAGAAAACGGCGAAGTCAACGTGCGCCGTTTTGGCGGTATGAAGGTCGAGCGAACCTGGTTTGCAGCGGATAAAACTGGCTTCCACATGCTGCACACCCTGTTCCAAACCTCGATGAAATACAACAACATCAACCGTTTTGATGAGTATTTTGTCGTTGACTTGTTGGTGGATGACGGTGAAGTGCAAGGTCTGATTGCCATTCATATGTCGGAAGGGGAACTGGTCACCATCAAAGCCAAGTCTGTGGTACTGGCCACGGGCGGTGCGGGTCGTGTGTATCACTGTAATACCAACGGCGGTATCGTGACAGGCGATGGCATGGCGATGGCGTATCGTCATGGTGTGCCACTGCGTGATATGGAGTTCGTGCAATACCACCCAACCGGTCTACCTGGTACCGGTATCCTCATGACCGAAGGTTGTCGTGGTGAAGGCGGGATCATCGTCAATAAAAACGGTTACCGCTACCTGCAAGATTACGGCATGGGACCAGAGACACCGGTGGGTCAGCCGAAGAACAAATACATGGAACTCGGGCCACGCGACAAAGTATCCCAAGCGTTCTGGCATGAGCAGCAAAAAGGCAACACCATCAAGCACCCACTCGGTGATG
>NZ_JCBDGX010000181.1:0-30165 GCF_059834345.1 Vibrio sp. R11-SG3-ISO3-SZ | reverse complement strand
TCCTCGTCAGAAGATAATATAGCCCAAGGTCAGGCCTGCAATCATGATGATGATGCCAACTAACGTCATGTTATTACTTACCCACTCATCCATTTTAATGCCTCCGTCACCAATTCTAACTTGATCAAACCGCCTATGGATGCCCAAATTATAATCCATCGAAAGCAGAATCCCAACCTTGCCAACAAGGTTTCATTGTCGACGCGCTTTGCCTCAGCGAGGCGATATAAGGTCTCCGCTTGTGTTTGCTGATACGCTTCCTGTCGCTGTGTTCTCCGCTGGCGGTTCGGTGGCCTCACATCCACCCCCTTTCGGCAAAGGAAACAATGTCGCCATCGCCAATGACAAAATGATCCAGCACTCGGATATCAACCAGAGCAAGCGCATCACTAATGCGCCGGGTAATTCGGCGATCAGATTGACTAGGTTCTGCCACACCGGAAGGGTGATTGTGGGCCAAAATCAGCGCAGCGGCATTAAGCTCAAGTGCGCGCTTGACCACCTCTCGCGGGTAGACAGAGGCAGCGTCGATGGTGCCTTGAAATAACGACTCCCCGCGGATCACTCGGTGTTGGTTATCGAGAAAGAGCACGTAGAACTCTTCACGCTGTTTGTCACGCAGCACACCGGAGAGATAAAGCTTGGTTTGCTCCGGGCTGGTCAACGCGTCGCCCCGTTTGAGCGTTTCACTGAGATAACGCTGCGTCATCTCCAGTACGGCTTGAAGCTGCACGTATTTGGCCACCCCTAGTCCTTTGTGCGCGCAAAACTGCTCGAGATCGGCGGAGAACAGCCCGCGCAGCGAGCCAAATTCCGCTAATAAATAGTCAGAAAGCGCAATGACATTCCTCTCTTGCGTACCGGTGCGCAGAAAAATCGCCACCAGCTCTGCATCGGTTAACGCTTGAGGGCCATGAGAAAGCAGTTTCTCACGCGGCATTGACGATTTCGGTAACGGCGATTTTGGTAACGGCACTGTCATAGATATCGGCTCACGGTTTGCTCCACATTGCTCATCTGTCACGCCAAGCGTAATCAAATCTCTCAGGTTGACTGGGCAAAAAAGCGTGAAGATTCGAGCGGTTTCCTCTTTCTATGTAATTGAGACGTTACTCATTAACCACTCGGGCAAAGCACCACTGTTTGAGAGACGACTGTTTCAGGTATGACTACTTAAGGTAAGACGCTTTGAGGTACCACAGCTGGATAGGGCCCAGAGGGATAGGACGTAAGGGGATGGGGTCAACTCGCCTAGTGACACGCGGCGTGCTATCTTACGCCAAGAATTTTTAAGGAAGATCATCATGCAAACACTCGCAGGTAAAAAGATCCTTTTAGGTATCAGCGGTGGTATCGCCGCGTACAAATGTGCGGATTTGACGCGCAGACTCAGTGAACGTGGCGCGACGGTCCAGGTGGTGATGACGCCAGCCGCGAAAGAGTTTATTACCCCGCTGACCATGCAGGCGGTCTCTGGACGTCCGGTGTCAGAGAGCTTGCTAGACCCAGCCGCCGAAGCCTCTATGGGCCATATTGAGCTCGCCAAATGGGCCGATTTGGTTCTGCTCGCGCCCGCCACGGCGGATTTGATTGCGCGCATGGCGGCGGGCATGGGCAATGATCTTCTGACCACTCTCGTGCTGGCGACCGATGCGCCAGTTGCTGTCTCACCAGCGATGAATCAGCAGATGTATCGCAACCTCGCCACACAAGAAAACATCGCCACCCTTTCGCGTCGCGGTATGATGATTTGGGGCCCTGCAGCCGGCGAGCAAGCGTGTGGCGACGTCGGCCCAGGTCGGATGTTAGAGCCGATGCAGCTGGTTGAGCGCTGCGAGCAATTTTTTGGCCCTAAACCGCTGGCGGGGCGCTCTGTGCTCATCACCGCGGGTCCGACCCGTGAGGCAATTGATCCGGTGCGGTACATCTCTAACCACAGCTCAGGAAAAATGGGCTTTGCGCTGGCCAGCGAGGCCGCGGCGCTCGGTGCCCGCGTGACGCTCATCGCTGGCCCTGTTTCGCTCTCAACGCCGAGCGGCGTTACCCGTATAGACGTGCAAAGCGCGCAAGAGATGTACGACGCGGCACTTGAGCATGCTCGCTCACACGATGTCTTTATTGGCTGCGCCGCGGTGGCCGACTATCGTCCTCATCAGGTTGCCACGCAGAAAATCAAAAAAACCGACCAAAGCGATGCGATGTCGATTGAGATGGTGAAAAATCCCGACATTGTTGCCAGTGTCGCGACACTCAATGAGCATCGACCTTTTACTGTTGGCTTTGCCGCCGAAACGCAGGACGTCGCCCACTACGCAAAAAGCAAATTGGTTAAGAAAAACCTCGATCTCATTTGTGCTAACGATGTCTCAGTCGCGGGGCAAGGGTTTAATAGCAACGACAACGCTATCACCGTATACTGGAAAGAGGGTGAGCAATCACTTACGCTTGCGTCCAAACAGGATATCGCAACGCAGATCCTCACCATTATTAATGACAAACTCGCGCCAACCAGCGAGTGATTTCAACCTATTCATCAGACAACGCGGTTGGTTGAGCCCCAGCCGCGCTCGCACTCGGTGTGCGCTTTGCGTTTTCAGCCCCTCTGAGCGCTGCGCCCCTCGTGTGACAGTTCTTATAAACTGTGGTTATAAAAAAGGAAGAGGTTCATGGCAGGAACAAAAAAAACCAACCGCCGCGACGAAATATTGCAAGCCCTTGCCGAAATGCTGGAGTCCAGTGACGGCGCCTCACGCATCACCACCGCGAAACTCGCCAAACAAGTCGGCGTGTCAGAAGCGGCCTTGTATCGTCACTTTCCCAGCAAAGCGCGCATGTTTGAGGGCTTGATCGAGTTTATTGAAGAGTCTTTAATGTCTCGCATCAATCGTATTTTGGATGAAGAGAAAGACACCCTAACGCGTCTGCGTTTGGTGTTGCAGCTCATTCTCGCCTTTGCCGAGCGCAACCCGGGGCTGAGCCGAATTTTGTCTGGCCATGCATTGATGTTTGAAAATGAGCGCCTGCGCGATCGCATCAACCAGTTGTATGAGCGCATTGAAACCTCACTGCGTCAAATCCTGCGTGAGCGTAAACTGCGTGAAGGGAAAGCCTTTCCTGTGGATGAAATGATCCTCGCCGCGCAACTGCTTGGCCAAGTCGAAGGCAGCTTGAACCGCTTTGTGCGCTCTGATTTTAAGTACCACCCCACAGCAAACTTTGATGAGTACTGGGCACTGCTCAGTGCGCAATTGGACTAATTCATGACAACCAACGATAAACACCAGCCGCCCAAGTTTTCTTGGTCTTTACTTCACCCACGCCATTGGGGCGTTTGGCTTGGCTTTGGCTTGCTGGCGATAGTGGTTAACCTGCTACCGTATCGACTGCTTTATGCACTCGGCCGAGGGCTCGGCAAACTCGGCATGCGTTTAGGCAAAAAGCGCGTTCATGTCGCCAAGCGCAATCTTGAGCTCGCCTTCCCAGATAAGGCGCAAGATGAGATTGAGGCGATGGTTGAGGAGAACTTCAAAAACACCGGTCTCGCGCTGATTGAAACCGGCATCACTTGGTTTTGGCCCACCTGGCGCTTTAAGCGCAGAATCGTGGCGAAAGATGTCGAGTTGCTGCATCAATACAATGAACAGAAACAGGGCGTGCTGCTTTGCTGCGTCCACGCCCTCAATCTAGAGATCACCGCGCGCGCGTTTGCGGTGCTGGGGCTAGGTGGCTATGGCGCGTTTCGCCCGCACAATAATCCTGCATACAACTTTATTCAGCACTGGGGCCGCTCGCACAACGGCAACGTTTTGATCGACAGAAAAGATCTCAAACAGATGATTCGCGTCATGCGCAGTGGTGAGCGGCTGTTTTACTTACCGGATCATGATTACGGCCGCAACAAATCGGTGTTTGTGCCCTTTTTTGCCGTTCCCGATGCCTGCACTACTACAGGCACCAGCATCTTGGCGTACACCAGTAAAGCGGCGATTGTGATGGGTTCAGGCTTTCGCAATGACGACGGGCGCTATGAGATCATCGCCAATAAATCGGTAGAGAAAGACTACCCACAAAAAGACGAAGTCGCGGCCGCCGCCTACATGAACCGCCACGTGGAAGAGGTGATCCTCCGCGCCCCAGAGCAATGGATGTGGCTACACAAGCGCTACAAAACCATGCAAGACGAAAACGCAGAGAAAGGCGTACGGTACAAGTAAAGCGGAATACGCCATAAGTAAATAAGTAAATAAGTAAATAAGTAAATAGTGGCCAATCCCCTCTAGGAACTCGCCACTAGAAACTAGGCACTTAAATCCCATACTCCGCGCGGTACGCTTTCACGGCGGCGAGGTGCTCTGCCGCGTCGCCTTGCTCTTCCAAGTACGTCACCAAATCGCCAAGGCTGACGATGGAGATCACCGCGCAACCAAAGTCGCGCTCGACTTCTTGAATAGCAGAGAGCTCGCCTTTGCCCTTTTCTTGACGGTCAATCGCCACCAAGACGCCCGACAGTGCAGCGCCGCTTGCTTGGATGATTTCCATCGATTCACGAATTGCGGTGCCAGCGGTGATCACATCGTCCACCAACATAATGCGACCTTCCAGCGGGCTGCCGACTAAGTTGCCACCCTCACCGTGGGTTTTCGCTTCTTTACGGTTAAAGCAGTAAGGCGTGTCGATGTCGTGGTGATCCGCCAGTGCCACCGCCGTGGTGGTTGCAATCGGGATGCCTTTGTACGCAGGGCCAAACAGCACATCAAACTCGATGCCAGAGTCCGCGAGCGCTGCGGCGTAAAAACGCCCTAAACGCGCCAAATCACGACCGGTATTGAAAAGTCCAGCGTTAAAGAAGTACGGGCTCTTACGGCCAGATTTCAAAGTAAACTCACCAAACTTAAGAACTTGTTTCTCAAGTGCAAACTCAATAAATTCACGCTGGTATGCTTTCATTATTTTCTCTCGATGGTTGTTCTAGTGGCTAGTTCCTAGTTCCTAGAAGAAGGGGGTAAATATTTAAGGATAAACTGTGTTCTCTATAGAAAGAGGACAAAAAAATAGCCCCCATCAATGGGAGCTATCAATCAATCTGCTAGGGCTGCTTTTTGCGCGGCGACAATATCGGCAATGCCGACCTTGGCCGACTCAAGCAAGACCATCAGTTGCTCGTGGGTGAAGGGTTCACCTTCGGCGGTGCCTTGCACTTCGATCATGCGGCCATCTTCGGTCATCACGACGTTCATATCAGTGTCTGCGGCGGAGTCTTCAACGTACTCCAAGTCGCACAATACCTCTTCACCCAGCAAGCCTACCGACACCGCGGCCACGTGGCCTTTCATCGGGTTCTTTTTCAATTTGCCTTTATTGATCAAGTGAGTGAAGGCATCCGCCAGCGCCACACTGGCCCCAGAGATAGACGCCGTACGCGTGCCGCCATCGGCTTGAATCACATCACAGTCAACGGTGATCATAAACTCGCCCATCGCTTCTAAATCCACCACGGCACGTAAGCTGCGCGCAATCAGGCGTTGAATTTCCATCGTGCGGCCACCTTGCTTACCGTTTGAGGCTTCACGACGCATGCGTGAATGTGTCGAACGCGGCAGCATGCCGTACTCGGCCGTCACCCAGCCTTTACCTTGGCCTTTTAGCCAACGCGGCACACTCTCTTCAACCGTGGCGTTACACAGCACTTTGGTATTGCCGAACTCGACCAACACAGAACCTTCTGCATACGCGGTATAGTTGCGAGTAATTTTAATTGGGCGAATTTGATCCGCCTTGCGATCATTGGGACGCATGGGCATTACCTTTGTTGACTTGATGACGGTAGAATTGGGCCCAGAGTCTAGCATAAAACACCCCCTCACCACCACCGCCATTCACCCCCTTCACACCCCTCTACCCATCCCCCACTACCCATCACCCCTATCCCCCTCTAGGCACTAGGAACTAGTCACTAGAAACTCCCCCCGAAACTAGGAACTCCCCCCCACCTTCTGCTATCCTCTCCCTGCGTTATTTTCACAGATTAATAGATAGGAAAATTCGATGATTTATAGCATGACGGCCTACGCGCGTAGCGAAGCCAAAGGCGATTGGGGCAGTGCTGTGTGGGAGATCCGCAGCGTCAACCAACGTTATTTGGAGACCTACTTCCGCCTACCTGAGCAATTTCGTGGCCTAGAGCCGCTACTGCGTGAACGCTTTCGCAAGCGCCTAGCGCGCGGTAAAGTGGAGTGCAGCCTGCGTTTTGAAGCCAACCCCGCCGCCAAAGGTGAGCTGACCATCAATGAAACCCTCGCCAATCAAGTCATCAAAGCCGCTGAGCAAGTGATGCACATGACCGGCGAACTGAGCCGCATCAATCCCTTCCAAGTGATGCAGTGGCCAGGCGTGATGGAGACTCCAGAGCAAGACATGGACGTGGTCAACAAAGACCTGTTAGCCGCCTTTGATAGTGCACTGAGTGATTTCATTGACGCTCGCGGCCGCGAAGGCGACAACATGAAAGCGCTCATCACCCAGCGCCTAGACGCCATCTCACAAGAAGTGACTCGCGTGCGCGCTCGCATGCCCGAGATCCTTGAGTGGCAACGTGAGCGCCTGTTCGCCAAATTTGAAGACGCCAAAGTCGAGCTCGACCCTTCCCGCGTTGAGCAAGAGCTTATCCTCCTCGCGCAAAAATCCGATGTGGCAGAAGAGCTCGATCGCCTCGACTCTCACGTCAAAGAGACCAACAACATCCTCAAAAAAGGCGGCGCCTGCGGCCGACGCCTCGACTTTATGATGCAAGAGTTCAACCGCGAGTCAAACACGCTCGCCTCGAAGTCGATCAGCACCGACATCACCGCATCCGGGGTCGAGTTGAAAGTGTTGATTGAGCAGATGAGAGAGCAAATTCAGAACATCGAATAGTCTCTTTTAGATGACTAACTGTGCAAAGCTCCTGTTTACTTTATAAGTCGATAGGGGCTTTTCATTTTTCCACCAACATCCTCTGACTTCACCCAACAGCCCCACCACTGCTCTGACCTTTAAATAAAATTAGACTATCCCCTCCAGCCTAACCTTTTGATTTATTTTGGAACGCACTCTCTTAGCACTCGTTAATGACAATAAACTAAACTATTAAGTCACTTGCCCTAAGGTAATGGGATGTCAAAAGGGCGGCCTTGATGCCGCCCTTGTTGTGTCTGCAATAGCAATAATGGCGATGGCAGCCATATGTCCGCGATTATAAAAGCACCAAATACGCCATAAACAGCCCAGACAGCACATAAATGACTGGGTGAACCTGCTTGGCTTTGCCTGCTACCACCATGCTAAAGGCGTAGCTGATAAAGCCCATCGCCATGCCGTTGGCCGGTGAGAAGCTCAGTACGGTGAACATGATGGTGAAAAACGCCGCGATGCGAGACTCTTTTTGCTCCCAGCGGATTTGGCCAAGGCGACCAATCATGTAGATGCCGACCACCACCATCGCCGGGGCGACCATGGCCGCAGAGAAGATGGAAAAAAGCGGGTAGAGGAACAGCGACACCAAGAAGAGCCCCGCAACCACCACCGCAGCCAGGCCGGTTTTCGCGCCTTGCGCAGAGGCAATGCCCGATTCTGAGAATGCGGTGACTGAAGTCGTACCCAGCACAGAGCCAATCACGGTGCCGCCTGCGTCCGCAACCAGCGCCGAGCGCGCGTTCGGCACTTTGCCATCTTTGTCGATGATGCCCGCATCTCGGCCGACGCCAACAATGGTGCTGAGGCCATCAAAGAAATCGACAATCAAGAAAATCACCACAATAAACAGCAGATCAAACAGCTTGTCGGCCGTCAGCCCTGAGAAATTGAAGATGGCGCCAACGCTGCCCGACAGGCTTGGCGGCGCAGCCACTAGGCTCTCTGGGATGGGGGCGTTTTGCGTCCCTAGCATCCAGTCGGCCACAACGGTCAGCACAATCGCCGATACAAACGAGATAAAGGTCGCCAGTTTGATGTCACGAATCATGCAGCCGAGCGCGATAAAGATACTGATGTAGGCAATGATGACTTGCGGGTCATTGATTTTGCCCATGCTGACCAAAATGATCGGGTTCGAGACGATGATGCCGGCGTTTTTCAGGCCCAAAAAGGCGATAAACAGACCAAGCGATACGGTGATCGCCAATTTGAGATCTTCTGGAATAGACTCAATCATCGCCTTGCGAATATGGGTCATCGACAAAATCAGATAGAGCACACCAGAGAAGAAGATCCCCAGCAGCGCTTCGTGCCACACCAGCGCCACTGAGCCGCTCAGCAGCATGCCTTTAAAGAAGCCGTTCATGCTCATGCCTGGCGCGAGCATGACTGGGTAGTTACCAAACACACCCATGATCAGCGTGGCCGCTGCCGCCGCCAGTGCTGTGGCGGTAAAAATCGCGCCGCGATCCATGCCTGGGATGTCACCCAAAATCGCGGGGTTAACCGCCAAGATGTAACTCATCGCCAAAAAAGTAATAAATCCAGCGTACAGCTCCGTGCCTAGGGTCGATTTGCGCGCAGAGATATGAAAAGTGGATTCAAGCCACCCAGCGTTGGCTGAGCGTGGAAGTGCAGTGTCAGAACTCACAATACAACCTATCGGTAGATAAATAAGAGGGCCATAGCCCATCGCCAGCAGCAATGCCCGCAACAAGCCAAACGTTTGCGCGAATTGTAATGAGATGGGAACGGATTTCAACTGGTTTGGAAAAAGTGGGTGGTGGGTGGTGGGTGGTGGGTGGTGGGTGGTGGGTGGTGGGTGGTGGGTGGTGGGTGGTGGGTGGTGGGTGGTGGGTGGTGAAATTTTGATGGATGAAAGGACCATGTCAAGAACATTCCCCCAACCTAATACCCATTACCCCTAACCCATTACCTATCCCCCCTTACCCATCACCCCTTACCCACCTCCCCCCTAGTCACTCCCCCCGATCCATGCTACTCTTCGCCTCCCTTTTTCTGGCCGAATTTTCGCCACCGATGTTGAGAGAAATCGCGCTCTTGACTGACGTTATGCCCGCGGTCAGTGCTATCTTTAATACATCGAATCTTATGGTGGACGTAACCTTATGGCCAAAGGCACCCTATACATTGTTTCTGCGCCCAGCGGCGCGGGTAAATCGAGCTTGATTTCAGCCATGCTGGAAACCAACCCTACCTACGCAATGAAAGTGTCCGTGTCGCACACGACACGTGGCATGCGCCCGGGTGAGCAAGATGGCGTGCACTACCACTTTGTGCAAAAAGAGCAGTTTGAAGCGCTGATCGAACAAGGTGCGTTTTTGGAATACGCGGAAGTGTTTGGCAACTACTACGGCACCTCTCGCCCGTGGATTGAGCAAAACCTCGATAAAGGCATCGACGTCTTCCTCGACATTGACTGGCAAGGCGCGCGTCAAATTCGTGAGCAAATGCCACAAGCTAAGAGCTTGTTCATCCTGCCGCCGTCAAACGGTGAGTTGGAACGTCGCCTGAACGCACGCGGCCAAGACAGTGAAGCGGTGATCGCAAAACGCATGGCGGAAGCGAAATCGGAAATTTCTCACTACAACGAATACGACTACGTGATCATCAATGATGATTTCGATAACGCGCTGATGGACTTTAAAGCCATCATTCGCGCCGAACGCCTCAAGCAAGATAAGCAAGCCCTCAAGTACAAAGGCATGCTGGATGCGTTGTTGAAATAAGAATCTAGACTATTCTCTACGAGATCTTGTATAATTTCTCGTCATACAAAATTTTAGTTAACTATTTGGAGTCCTTATGGCACGCGTAACTGTTCAAGACGCTGTTGAAAAAGTTGGCAACCGTTTCGACCTAGTTCTCATTGCGGCTCGCCGCGCTCGTCAAATGCAAACTGGCGGCAAAGATTCACTGGTGCCAGAAGAGAACGATAAGCCAACGGTTATCGCTCTGCGCGAAATCGAAGAAAGCCTTATCACAAAAGAGATCCTAGATGCGCGTGAGCGTCAAGAGCAGCAAGAGCAAGAAGCCGCTGAACTTGCCGCTGTTAGCAGCATTGCTCACGGTCGATAATCCTCTTCATCACACTCTGCCGGGCCTAAAATTTGTATCTATTCGATAGCCTCAAAGACGTTGCCCAAGAATACCTAACAGAGCCTCAAATTGAGGCTCTGCGTCAATCTTATGTGGTAGCGAAAGATGCCCATGAAGGGCAAACCCGCTCAAGCGGGGAACCATACATCATCCACCCTGTTGCTGTTGCTCGTATCTTGGCGGAAATGCGCCTGGATATTGAAACCCTCCAAGCCGCCCTTTTGCACGATGTCATCGAAGATTGTGATGTCACCAAAGAGCAGCTAGAAGAGAAGTTTGGCAACACCGTCGCAGAACTGGTCGATGGCGTCTCTAAGCTGGATAAGCTCAAGTTTCGTGATCGCAAGGAAGCTCAGGCTGAGAACTTTCGTAAGATGGTCCTTGCGATGGTGCAAGACATCCGCGTCATTTTGATCAAACTGGCAGACCGCACGCACAACATGCGCACGCTCGGCGCACTGCGCCCAGACAAAAAGCGTCGCATCGCACGCGAAACCCTCGAAATCTACTCACCCTTAGCGCATCGCTTGGGTATCCATAATATTAAAACCGAACTGGAAGAGCTCGGTTTTGAAGCGCTCTACCCCAACCGCTATCGCGTGTTAAAAGAGGTCGTCAAGGCCGCTCGCGGTAACCGTAAAGAGATGATTCAACGCATCCACACCGAAATTGAAGGCCGACTGGAAGAAGTGGGCCTGTCTGCGCGTGTGGTGGGGCGTGAGAAAAACCTCTTCTCCATCTACAACAAGATGAAGACCAAAGAGCAGCGCTTTCACACCATTATGGACATCTACGCGTTTCGTGTGGTGGTGGACACCGCTGACACTTGCTATCGCGTACTGGGCCAAGTGCACTCGCTCTACAAGCCTCGCCCGGGGCGTATGAAAGATTACATTGCGGTGCCGAAAGCGAACGGCTATCAGTCTTTGCATACCTCGATGGTCGGCCCACACGGCGTGCCTGTCGAAGTGCAAATTCGCACCGAAGATATGGATCAGATGGCGGACAAAGGGGTCGCAGCACACTGGTCTTACAAAGGCAATGGCGAGCGTACCGGCACCACCGCGCAAGTCAAAGCGCAGCGCTGGATGCAGAGCCTGCTTGAGCTCCAACAAAGCGCGGGCAACTCGTTCGAATTTATTGAAAACGTCAAATCGGATCTCTTCCCAGATGAGATTTACGTCTTCACCCCAAAAGGGCGCATCGTGGAGCTGCCTGTCGGCGCCACTGCGGTCGATTTTGCGTATGCCGTGCATACCGATGTCGGCAACACCTGTGTCGGCGCGCGCGTCGATCGCAACCCTTACCCTCTCAGCAAAGCGCTGAAAAACGGCCAGACGATTGAGATCATCAGCGCACCGGGCGCCCGTCCGAATGCAGCATGGCTCAACTACGTCGTGACCTCACGTGCGCGCACCAAGATTCGTCAAGTGCTGAAAACCATGCGCCGTGAAGAGTCGATTACCCTTGGCCGCCGATTGCTCAATCACGCCTTGGGTGATTTGTCGGTTTCCGACATCAATGAAGAGAACATCAATCACGTCTTGAGCGATCTGAAAATCAAATCCCTCAATGATCTGCTCGCCGCTATCGGTTTGGGTGAGTTGATGAGTATTGTCATCGCCCGCAGACTGCTTGGCGACGCCGATGAGCTCACCGAAGTCATCAACACCGACGGCAAGCCGAAGAAGAAGCTGCCGATCCGCGGCGCAGAAGGCATCTTGCTGACGTTTGCCAACTGTTGTCATCCGATTCCGGACGATCACATCATTGCTCACGTCTCTCCGGGTCGAGGACTGGTGGTGCATCGTGAGACGTGCCCGAATGTGCGCAACCACGAAAAAGAGCCAGATAAGTACATGGCGGTGGAGTGGTCAGACGATTACGATCAAGAGTTTATCGCCGAGCTGCGTGTCGATGTGCAAAACCGTCAAGGCGCCCTCGCGGAACTGACCAACGTCATTTCACAAACCGGCTCCAACATTCACGGTCTCTCGACCGAAGAGCGTGACGGGCGTTTGTACACAGTGACTGTGGTGCTCACCACCAAAGATCGTGTCCACCTAGCGGGCATCATGCGCAAGATTAAAGCCATGCCGCACACGCTCAAAGTGCGACGTAGAAAGTACTGATCCCCATCCAAATCAGAAAGCGGTCTTTAGGGCCGCTTTCTTTATCATCCATTTTTGATCACCATATTCTTTATCAACTAAGCCCTAACACCATGAATTTAGAACGTTACCAACGCATTCAAGAAGTGTTAAAAGCGCGCCAAGCGGATTTGACCCTTTGCCTCGAAGAAGTCCACAAGCCCAATAACGTCTCGGCGGTGATCCGCAGCGCCGACGCCACCGGCATTCACAAAGTGCACGCGGTTTGGCCTGATAAAATGCGCACCTTAAGCCACACGTCGGCGGGCGCGCGCAACTGGGTGGAAGTGGAAACGCACGACACCATTGAAGACGCGATGGGTGAGCTCAAACGTCAAGGCATGCAAGTGCTGGTCACCAATCTCTCAGAGACGGCGGTCGATTTTCGTCAGATTGATTACACCAAACCGACGGCGGTGATCCTCGGCAGTGAAAAAATCGGCGCGTCAGAGCAAGCCAAAGCGCTCGCCGACCAAGACATCATCATCCCTATGGTCGGTATGGTGCAATCGCTCAATGTCTCGGTCGCCAGCGCAGTGATTCTCTATGAAGCCCAGCGCCAACGCCAAGCCGCTGGCATGTACGACAACGCACAAAGCGCCCTGCCCGCCGAGACCATCCACCGCATCCTCTTTGAGCGCGGCCACCCCGTGCTCGCCAAAGTCGCCAAACGCAAACAGCTCCCTTACCCTCCCCTCGACGAGCAAGGCCAAATCGTCGCGGATAAAGAGTGGTGGGCGCAGATGCAGAGTAGGTAGGTAGGTAGGTAGGTAGTGCCTAGTTTCTAGTTCCTAGTGCCTAGAGGACGGAATTTCTAGGAACTAGGCACTAGGAACTCCCCCTCTTTACTGTACAAAAACACAGATAAATGCTTAACTATCCCCATCATTAATCATTGCGTGAGCGAAGCTATGTCCCAACTTTTGTCGGCTATTCCACTGACCTCTCTGGCGGGTGTCGGGGCGAAAGTGGCAGAGAAATTGGCCAAAGTCGGGCTGCTGTCGGTGCAGGATTTACTGTTTCACTTGCCGCTGCGCTATGAAGACCGCACTCGGGTCTACCCCATTGTTAAACTGCACGCAGGGCTATGGGCGGCGGTGCAGGGCAAAGTGATGAGTGTCGATACCTTGTTTGGCAAACGCAAAATGTTGGCGGTCAAACTCAGTGATGGCAACGGCACCCTCACACTGCGCTTTTTTAACTTCACCGCTGGGATGAAAAATCAATTCGCGGAAGGCAAAACGGTGCATGCTTATGGGGAAATCAAACGCGGCAGCTACGGGTTAGAGATTGTCCATCCGGATTACAAGTTTTACACGCCGCAGCAACCGGTTGAGACGGAGCCGAGTTTAACGCCCGTCTACCCAACCACCGATGGCCTGCGCCAACTCACCCTGCGTAACCTGACAGAACAAGCGCTCGCATTGCTCGATAAATCGGCGGTGCAAGAGCTGCTCCCTGCCGGGCTCTATGATAGCCAAATCACCCTCAATCAAGCGCTGCACACCATTCATCGCCCACCACCGAACATCAATCTGGAACAGTTTGATGAGGGCAAACACCCGGCGCAAGTGCGCCTCATCATGGAAGAGCTACTGGCGCAAAACCTATCAATGCTCGCGGTGCGAAGCCAAGGGCAAAAAGAGGCGGCGATCGCGCTGCCGCCGAGTCAAACGCTGAAACAACAGCTATTGGACGCCCTGCCGTTCTCTCCGACCAATGCTCAGCGCCGCGTCGTAGAAGAGATTGAGAACGACCTCGCCAAGCCACACCCGATGATGCGGTTGGTGCAAGGGGATGTCGGCTCAGGCAAAACCTTGGTCGCGGCACTGGCTGCCGTGCGCGCCTTGGAGCAAGGCAAACAAGTGGCCTTGATGGCGCCCACCGAACTGCTGGCAGAGCAGCATGCATTAAACTTTAGCCAATGGTTTGAGCCAATGGGCATTCAAGTCGGCTGGCTGGCGGGCAAGCTCAAAGGCAAAGCCAAGCAGACCCAACTCGAGCGCATTGCCTCGGGCGAAGCGCAAATGGTGGTCGGCACCCATGCGCTGTTCCAAGAGCAGGTCAATTTTTCTCAATTAGCCCTGGTGATCATCGATGAGCAACACCGCTTTGGTGTCCACCAGCGGCTAGAGCTACGTGAAAAAGGCGAGCAGCAGGGCGCGTATCCGCATCAACTTATCATGACGGCGACGCCCATTCCGCGCACCCTGGCCATGACGGCGTACGCTGACCTTGAAACCTCCGTCATCGATGAGCTTCCCCCCGGTCGTACGCCAATTCAAACCGTCGCCATCCCAGACACCAAACGCGACACCATTGTTGAGCGCGTGCGTCATGCCTGCTTAAACGAGGGCAAGCAAGCGTATTGGGTGTGTACCTTGATTGATGACTCGGAAGTGCTCGAGGCACAAGCCGCCGCCGATACCGCAGAGGAGTTGCAGCGCACGCTGGCGGACCTCAAGATTGGTTTAGTCCACGGGCGAATGAAACCGGCCGAGAAGCAGGCGGTGATGCAGGCGTTTAAAGACAATCAACTGCACTTGTTGGTCGCCACGACAGTGATTGAAGTTGGGGTCGATGTTCCCAATGCCAGTTTGATGATCATTGAAAACCCCGAACGCCTCGGCCTGGCGCAGCTTCACCAGTTGCGTGGCCGTGTTGGACGAGGCTCGGTCGCCAGCCACTGTGTGCTCTTGTATCACGCGCCGCTGTCTAAAACGGCGCAAAAGCGATTAGGCGTTTTGAGGGAAAGCAATGATGGGTTTGTGATAGCCCAGCGCGATCTCGAAATTCGCGGCCCAGGCGAGCTGCTCGGCACCAAACAAACCGGCATGGCCGATTTTAAGATTGCCGATCTGATCCGCGATCAACGCCTCGTCCCCGAAGTGCAACGCATCGCGCGCTACCTGCATCTCAACTACCCTGACCACACCCAAGCGATCATAGAGCGGTGGTTGGGCGAGCGTGATATTTACGCAAAGGCGTGATTAGTTCCTAGAAAAAGAAGTCCCTAGTTCCTAGAAGTCCGCCCTCTAGGAACTAGGAACTAGGCACTAGGAACTTCCTCACCCCTTCACCTTCAATATCTTATCCCACGGCAGTGCTTCATCACCTAGGACGATAAAATTGGGGTTCTCGAGCGTCTCGCGCTCGTTGTAGGAAAGGGGTTCGAGGTGGGTGCTGAGAATGCGTCCTCCGGCTTCTTGGACGATGCACTGGGTCGCGGCGGTGTCCCATTCGCCGGTTGGCCCAAGTCGCAAGTAGCAATCGACCGCGCCTTCGGCCACCAAACACGCTTTCAGTGCGGCAGAGCCGAGTGGGACTAGGTCATAATTCCACTGGCTGCTCATGCGGGAGGTGATACGGTTGATGTTCTGCCTGCGGCTGATCGCAATCGCAATCGGGTAGGCTTTGCCATCATGCTGGTGAGTTTTGATGCGCACGCTTTCACTCATATCGGGGATTTTCCATGCCCCTTTGCCTTGGTAAGCGTAATACGTGACCCCAGAGACTGGCCCATACACCACGCCCATCACAGGCTGATTGTTGTCGATAAGGGCAATGATGGTGGCGAAATCACCGCTGCGCGCAATGAATTCCTGCGTCCCATCGAGCGGATCAACCAACCAATATTTGTCCCACTCTGCGCGTTTTGACAAGCTGATGTCTGCCGCTTCTTCTGAGAGTACCGGAATATCCGGCGTCAATTCAGAGAGCTTTTCGACAATCAATTTGTGCGCGGCGATGTCAGCACTGGTGACAGGCGTTTCGTCGCTCTTGGTGTACTCTTGGTACTCTTTCTTCTCATAAATATCGAGGATCAATTGCCCAGCAGAGCGCGCAATATCGATTACCGCGGGGAGATGATGAGACAGGTCTTGGGTTTTAGGCATAATGGCAAATCCTTGGCGCGCGGGAGGCCGTAACCCGCTCGCTCATAACGCAGTGCTAAGAATGGCGCAATGCTAATAGCAACGCCGTAATGCTTCGCGCTTCACAAAAATCAAGATGCGTAAGAAGCTCATCCGCTTGCGCCAACGGCCAGCGAATCACTTCCAATGGTTCCGGTTCGTCCCCTTGCAACTGTTCAGGATAGAGATCCTTGGCAATAAACAGGGTCATGCGGCTCGAGAAGTAGGACGGCGCTAACACCACCTCTTTAAGGGGAATTAAGGTACGTGCGCCCATACCAATTTCTTCTTTCAGCTCTCGGCAGGCCGCTTCACTGGCGGACTCACCCGGGTCAATCAGCCCTTTGGGGAACCCCAATTCGTAGCGTTCCGTACCGGCCGCGTACTCTCGAACCAACAACAGATCCCCTTGCTCTGTGATGGGCACCATCATCACCGCGTTTCGACCACTGGGCTTCATACGCTCATACGTACGGGTTTCGCCATTGCTAAAGCGCAAGTCGAGCGCTTCTATCGCAAACAATTTGGACTTCGCCACGGTGTTTTTTGCCAGAATCTCTGGCGGCGTCTGTTTCGCCACGCGCTTACTCCATCACTGGGGGAAATGAATAATAATCATTAATATAGGGGAATCACTGCGAAGATCCTAGGATCGATTGAGAAAAACCGCGCGAAAATATCGAGCCCAAATAGGCGCACTTTAGCTATAAAAAAGGCACCCCGAAGGATGCCTATCAATAACGTTGTCAGAATTAGTAGTAAGAGTGCTCGCCGCGATCGTGCTCAGTCGCATCACGTACAGCAGACAACTCACCCGCAAACTCTTGCAGCAGCTGCTTCTCGATGCCTTCTTTCAGCGTCACATCGACCATAGAACAGCCGTTACAGCCACCGCCGAACGCCACAATAGCCACGCCTGCTTCAGTGATTTCCACCAGATTGACATGACCACCGTGCCCGGCAAGCTGCGGGTTCACTTGCGTTTGAATCACGTACTCAACACGTTCGACCAGCGGCGCATCGTCCGCCACTTTACGCATTTTCGCGTTTGGCGCTTTGAGCGTCAGCTGAGAGCCCATTTTATCGGTGACAAAATCGATTTCAGCGTCTTCAAGGAAAGGCAGACTCAGCTCATCCACGTAAGCCGAAAAGCCTTCGAAAGCCAGTTCCGTATCGGTCGCTTCGACCGCTTCTGGTGGACAGTAAGAAACGCCACACTCGGCGTTTTGAGTGCCCGGATTAACAACGAACACGCGAATATTGGTGCCCTCGGGTTGCTGACCCAGTAGGTTAGCAAAGTGCTTTTGTGCGGTTTCTGTAATAATAATAGGTTTTGACACGACGAATACCTGAGTAATTTTGTAGGCTATTTGTTCACCATTCTACTCCTCGCCCCCTTGGCAATGCAAGCCGTTGACCTTAACTCTCATCATCCGGTTCGGGAGTGCGGCATAGAGCGTAAATATCCACCCTTTTTACCCCCACTTCAAGCAGTAGTCGAGCCAATTGTGAGACGGTTTCGCCCGTGGTCACCACATCATCCACGATCGCGACATGATCAGCCTCCACCCCATCAAGGCGACACTCAAACACCCCGTGTAAGTTGCGCCGCCGCTCACGTTTGGACAGCCCCTGCTGCGCGGCGCTGTGGCGGACCCGGCGAAACAGAGGCTGATAACTCACCTTCAGTCGCCGCGCTAACGCCAGCGCCAGTTGCTCACTCTGATTAAAGCCGCGATAGAGCCAGCGCCGCCAGTGCAGCGGCACTGAGGTCAGCAGGGGCGCCGTCTCAGCCTCTTGGCCAATCCGCGCCGCGAGCAACTCTGCCAGCTTATCAGCCTGCCAAAATTGGCGCTCATACTTGAGTTTGTGCACGTAGTGAGACAAAGGCGGCGTGTAGTCACCGACACACACCAAGCGTGACCAAGCCGGCGGCGATGTCAAACACTCACCACACTGCGCCTCGGCATGACACAGCACCAACCCGCAACACCCACACCGCGGCTTTGGCGCCAGCCAAACCTGACACACCGAACACAGCCAACGAGTTGGCGGTGATGATACCCCCAGCGACGACGAGTGGGCCGATATGGGTAGCTGACACAGTTCGCAGTAGTGGGGGGCAAGCCAGTACTTTGCCCTGATTAATCCTTTACCCAAAGCCTGATCCTCAATATTCTTGGGGGTAAGTTCCTAGAGAAAAGAAGTGCCTAGTTCCTAGAAATCAGTTCCTAGAAAAGGAAGTTCCTAGTTCCTAGAGGGTGGACTTCTAGGAACTAGGAACTAGGCACTCCCCTCTCCCCCTATTATCCCCCTCCACCCCCAAACATAAGGATGAAAAAAGTGCGAGACATTGAGACGACAAACAAAGGGTTATTTTGGCAATCTTTTGGCGATCCGAGGGGTCAGAGTCTTGTCTTGGTCCACGGTTGGGGGATGAATGGCGCGGTGTGGCAGCAAACCGCCACGGCGCTGTCGACGCACTACCATGTTCATGTGGTCGATTTACCCGGGTTTGGTCACAGCAGTCAGCATGACTTTACCGATATGGCGCATTTGGCGCAGCAGGTGCTGGTTGACGCCCCCGCACATGCGGTGTGGCTAGGTTGGTCACTAGGCGGTTTATTGGCGACCCATATTGCGCTGCACCACCCAGATCGGGTGAGCAAACTTATCACCGTCGCCAGCTCGCCCAAATTTGAAGCGGGCGAGCGTACTTTAGCGCGCAGTGAGGCGTCTCAAACGCCATCCCGCTCGCTGTGGCGAGGGATTGCCCCTAAGGTGTTAACCCAATTTAGCCAGCAGTTGGCGGACGATTTCGCCCTCACCATCGAGCGTTTTATGGCGCTGCAAGCAATGGGCAGCCCTTCGGCCAGACAAGACATCAAGACGTTAAAACACGCCGTGCTCTCACGCCCTGCGCCCAATCCAAACGCCCTGATGACCGGGCTCACCTTGCTCGCCGACTGTGACTACCGCCACCAGCTCGCGGCGATCTCACAACCCACATTGCGCCTGTACGGCCGACTCGATGGTCTCGTACCCGCCAAAGTGGCCAAAGACGTCAGCGCCCTGATGCCACACAGCACCAGCCATCTCTTCACCGCCTCCTCACACGCGCCCTTTATTACCGAGTTCGACCACTTCTGCCAAATCATTAAAGAGTGGGTATAAGTGCCTAGAAAAAAGAAGTGCCTAGTTCCTAGAAAAAAGTGCCTAGAAAAACAAGTGACTAGTTCCTAGAAGTCAGTGACTGGAAAAACAAATACCGAATTCCTGACGTCCACCCTCTAGGAACTAGGCACTAGGAACTAGGAACTCTCCCCTCAACTTTTCCGTTCACTGGTCGATAAATAATCGATACCAAAAAATCACCGCGTTTGGTGAGGATTTGGTTGGGTGTGAGGAAGATAGCTATGCTCGTTTCACCAACGAATGTCAGTGTTCCACTCATCGCCCCATCGGTTAATGTGCAAACGGAGCAAGCGGCGCGGGAGAACAAAGTTCGCGAGCCGATTGGTCCAACAATGGCATTAGCCAAGAGCAACGCTGAGCGGAAAGTGAAAGCCGACGATAAGCGTCGCCGTGACGCCTCTTGGGATCCCTCAGAGCATCCGAGCTATGAGATGGATGAGAGTGGAGAGTCACACGCCGCGATTCGTGAAGAGCCTAAAGATAGACTCGATAGGCTGTTCGAGCTGCTGTCACTGGCCAGCTACAGCGAGCACCAAGGTAAAGGCTACGCCATGCGTTTTCGCTTGCCGAAACGCATAATCGATGCGGCGATAACTGAAGGCCAAATGGAAAAGCGTCGGACCGTGATTAAGTTTCACTACGGTCATGCCGTGGCCCCCAATACGCCGTCAGATGTCATTGCGGTATTGTAGTACGGAGCGACACTGTGCTTGGAAGGTCCAAACACACCGCTCGGAAATGCCGAAAAAAAATTCCCCGCCGTGGCGGGGATTTTCTTGGTGATGCTGGGTTTAGGGTTATGGGTAGTGGGTTTGGGGTTAGCGCTTTGCTTTGGCGAACGCGGCGGCAAACGCTCCGCCCATCGCACTCGCACCTTGGCTCTCTTTGCTGGCATGCTCGCGCGAACGGCCATTCGATGGGCTCTGACGACGCGGCGCGTTGGCGCGGCGCTCTTGCCCTGGCTCATCATTAAGACGCATCGACAAACCGATACGCTTACGCGCAGCGTCCACTTCCATCACTTTCACTTTGACAATATCGCCGGCTTTCACCACATCACGAGGGTCCGCGACATAGCGATCCGTCAACGCTGAGATATGCACTAAGCCATCTTGGTGTACGCCAATGTCGACGAAGGCGCCAAAGTTGGCCACGTTCGACACCACCCCTTCCAGCACCATACCCGGTTCCAGATCGGTGATTTTGTTGACACCTTCAGCAAAGGTCGCGGTTTTAAACTCAGGGCGAGGATCTCGGCCCGGTTTGTCGAGCTCTTTGATGATGTCGGTCACCGTTGGCAAACCAAAATGCTCATCGGTGTAATCCACCGCACGCAGATCGCGCAGGAACGCACTGTCGCCAATCAGCGATTGAAGCGCCACGCCATTTTTCTCTGCGATGTTTTTCACCACAGGGTACGCCTCTGGGTGCACCGCTGACGCATCGAGTGGGTTTTTGCCATTCATAATGCGCAAGAAACCGGCACACTGTTCAAATGCTTTGGGCCCCAAACGTGCGACTTTTTTCAAGGCGCTGCGCGTATCAAATCGGCCATGTTCATTGCGGTATTCGACAATGTTTTGCGCCAGCGTGCTACTTAGGCCCGCCACGCGCGTCAAAAGCGCCGGTGAGGCGGTATTGACATCCACACCGACCGCGTTCACACAGTCTTCCACCACCGCGTCCAAACGCTTGGCCAACATTGCTTGGCTCACGTCATGTTGGTATTGACCCACACCAATCGATTTAGGATCGATTTTTACTAGCTCAGCCAGCGGATCTTGCAAGCGACGCGCAATCGACACAGCACCGCGCAGCGATACATCCAGATCGGGGAACTCTTTCGCCGCGAGCTCAGACGCCGAGTAGACCGAGGCGCCCGCTTCACTGACCATGATTTTCTGCACTTTCAATCCGTAGCGCTTGATCAGATCCGCGACAAAGCTGTCCGTCTCACGCGAGGCGGTGCCGTTACCGATCGCAATCAAATCGACCTGATGCTGCTTGACCAGCGCGGCCACCACTTGGCCTGCTTTGTCGTATTGGTTTTGTGGCGGATGCGGGTAGATGGTCTCAGTGGCCAGCACTTTACCTGTGGCGTCCACCACGGCAATTTTGGAGCCGGTGCGCAGACCCGGGTCAAGGCCAAGCGTCGCGCGCGGGCCTGCCGGTGCGGCCATCAACAAATCTTTTAGGTTAGTGGCGAACACTTCAATAGCGTCGATTTCTGCGCGCTCTTTCAATGCGCCCATCAGTTCGGTTTCCATGTGCATGGCAATTTTGATGCGCCATGCCCAGCTCACCACTTGTTTGCGCCATCCATCGGCAGGGGCGTCACTCAGTGACAAGCCGTAGTGATCGGCGATGAGGGTTTCGCAATAGGATTGGCGCACGCCCTCTTCCTGGGCAGGGTCTGCGTCCATGGTCAGCGTGAGGAAGCCTTCATTGCGGCCTCGCAACATCGCCAAGGCGCGGTGAGACGGCACTTTGGCGAGCGGCTCGCGGTGATCAAAGTAATCTTTAAACTTCTCACCGTCACGCTCTTTCCCTTCAACAACGCGTGAGACCAACTCAGCGTGGCGGGTTAAGTAGGCGCGCACCTTCTCCAGTAAGCTGGCGTCTTCTGCCAAACGCTCCATCACGATAGCGCGCGCGCCATCGAGCGCCGCTTTGCTGTCGGCGACCCCTTTACTTTCATCGACGTAACGCAGCGCTTCACGCTCCGGATCATGTTCAGGGTGATGCCACAAGGCGTCGGCGAGCGGCTCGAGTCCGGCTTCAATGGCGATTTGCCCTTTGGTGCGACGCTTAGGTTTGTAAGGCAGGTATAAATCTTCGAGACGGGTTTTGCTGTCCGCTTGTTCGATCTGCGCTTTCAGCTCCGGGGTGAGCTTACCTTGATCGTGAATCGATTTCAGAATGGTCTGACGTCGGTCATCCAGCTCACGCAGGTAAGATAAGCGGCTATCTAGGGTACGCAGTTGGGTATCATCGAGTCCGCCGGTCACCTCTTTACGGTAACGGGCGATAAACGGCACCGTGTTGCCATCATCAATCAGCTTGACGGCAGACACGACTTGCTCAGGGCGAACATTCAACTCCTGAGCGATCAATTGGCAGAGTGCTTGGCTCATCCTTTGGCTCTCATTTTTCTCTTTAATGGGCGATATATTGGGGTGTGCACGATGAAATGCAACGATTTTCCATTCGAGACGCATCGCACCTCAAACAGTATCAAGGTCAAGATAGTCGCCAAACTGGTTGGCAATTGTGTGAAAATTGTGTCAGAACTAGAAAACGTCACGAACTTAATCACTCAGCACCCCTCTCACTCATTTCAACGAGTGACATTCACTAATCATGATGGAAATGCGATGAAAAAACTCTGGCTCAGTCTCTCCTTAACGCTTCTTTCCCTGTTGGCCCCGACGTATGCGCTGGCAGACGCCGCGTACGTCACGCTCGATACGCGCATCGACGCGACCACTGATGCGCCCATCACCCGCCTCGATGAAAAATTGGTGCTCGGTCGACTCGAAAACGTCACCTTGAGCGTCAAAGATGAGCAAGGGCAAGCCGCTCTTGAAGGGGTGCCCTTTGCCGGCAAAATTGATACAGGCGCGGACACCACCTCGATGCACGCCATCGATATTCACGTCTCCAGCCAACATCCGGACTACGCCCAGTGGCAAGATGAGGCGTTAATGCGCGCGCTGGTCAAAGACGTCGAGCAAGTGCGCGATATTGATTACAACGATTGGAACCGAGCGGTGTTTGAGCCGTATCAAGTCAGCGTGCGCTTTTCCATTATTCACCCCTATAGCGGAGAGCGCGTCACCTTGGCTCTACCCCTCGAGCGTGTCGGCGTGATTCGCAGCCGATCCAGCGCAGAGCCCATTTTGCGCCCGACGGTCAATGTGCCGCTGACCATCGCCGGCACGACGGTGGAGACCGACGTCAACTTAACCGATCGCAGTCAGTTTTCAGCGCCAATCTTGATTGGCAAAACTTTCCTCAAAGATCACGCTTGGGTGTTTGCCGGCGCCGACCATCTGCAAACGTGGAACAGCGCGCAGCTGATTGGCCGCAAAGAAACCGTAGAGATTGACGGCGTGGCGCAGCGCGTCAGCTACTCGTTAAACGCCGCCTACAGCGCGCTCGATGCCAGTGACATTGACGTCAGTGACGATGGCATGCACGTGCGTTTTACGATTGAAGGCCCGCAAGGCGAGCGCTCAACGCTCACTCGCCCGGTGATTCGCACGCTTAAGGTGAGCGGCAATTCGCGCCCTATGGTTTACGTGCCTGTCAGTCTCGGCGAGCAACAGAGTCAGCAGTGGCTGGTGTATCTCACCGATCGCCACCACAAGAGCAGTGACATTCGCCTCGGTAAACAGACGCTCAGCGAGCACTTTGTGATTGACCCAAGCGCGACGGATCTGTTGGCCGGCAAAGCGCAAACGCTCTCGAGTCGTCAAGCGCAAGCGGCGCTTCAAATCACGGGGCAAGAAACGCTGCTGCTCGATGGTATCGCCCTACCCGCCGAGGCCTCTTGGACGGTGGGCACACCGCTATTGAAAGTCGCCAGCTTTGAGACCTATCAACAAAAAGGCAAAGAGTGGATCACTTATTATCTCAATGACAACAAGGGCGAGGCCAAGCAGTTCTCCAAACCGATCCACAAAAAACTCAAAGTTGGGGAGACCACACGCCCAGTAGTGTTTGGCTCGTTTATGTTAAAAGGGCAAGAGGTGGAGCTGCCATACGCAATTGAGGTGCTTGGCGATAAAGAACCGCACGAGTACTTTATCATCGGCCGCAACATGACCGAGGGTGGCGTGCTGATCAACACTCGCAGCGAAGAATTACTCAACCGCTACCCGCTGTTTAAGGCCGGCCACATTGAGGTCGCGCAAGTGGAAGGGCTCACCTTCCCGGTGAAACTCGATACCGGCGCTGATGTCTCCTCACTGAACGCGCAAAACATCGAGCGCTTTGAACGTGATGGTCAAGCCATGGTGCGTTTTGACTATGAAAACGATCAGGGCGATAAAAAGACCTTCACCCTGCCGGTGGTGCATGAGATGAGCGTGCGCGCCAAAAAAGGCGAGCAAGCCAATGTGCGCCCAGTGGTGGAAATGCGCGTCAAGCTCGGCGAGCTAGAGAAGAAGATTCGCGTCAATTTGCAAGACCGCGACCGCTTCCACTACAGCATGATTTTGGGCAAGAACTTCCTCAAATATGGCGTGGTGGTCAGCAGTGATGATGACTATCTAGTGACGAAAAAGCCAAGCGGCGAGTAATATAATAGGCCGGTAAAGCGGTTCAATAACTTGGATTACAGCAGTGAAAACAAAACTCATCACCCGCGAAGGTTACAACAAGCTCAAAGCCGAGCATGACCATCTATGGAATGAAAAACGCCCGGAAATTACCAAAATAGTCACCTGGGCGGCCAGCCTTGGCGATCGCTCTGAGAACGCGGATTACACCTTCAACAAGCGCTTGCTTCGTCAAATCGATCGCCGAGTGCGCTTTCTGCGCAAGTTTCTCCCTGAGGTGACCATCGTTGACTACTCGCCGCAACAAGAAGGTAAAGTATTCTTCGGCGCGTGGGTCGAGATTGAGAATGAAGCGGGTGAGGTCAAAACATTCAGAATTGTTGGGCCGGAAGAAATTTATGGCGACGCCAAAGATTACATCTCCATTGATTCACCGATGGCGCGCGCGCTCCTCAAAAAAGAGGTCGATGACGAGTTCACCGTTCGCACCCCTGAGGGCGATAAAGAGTGGTTTATCAACGCCATCAGCTACCAGAACCCTGAGTGTTGATGCGCGTCTCTCACCGACCCCACGATTAAGATCCGGTTTAATATCAAAAAAGTCATACTCGCTAACAATTCTTTGCACCACTTTGCGCGGCGCTCTGTTACATTTTACTGTGCGCCCACTCAAATCGACTCGGTCGCATTGGAATGACATAGGTGGATTCACACATGCAAGAAAATCACAAAATCCTCGTCGTGGATGACGATGCCCGTTTGCGTGCATTGTTAGAACGTTACTTGTCTGAACAGGGATTTCAGGTACGCAGTGTCGCCAACAGCGAACAGATGGATCGTTTATTAACCCGCGAGAACTTTCATTTGATGGTGCTCGACCTTATGCTCCCTGGTGAAGATGGCTTGTCGATTTGTCGCCGTCTGCGCAATGCCGGCAGCTCACTACCGATTCTGATGCTCACCGCCAAAGGCGATGAAATCGATCGCATCGTGGGCCTCGAAGTGGGCGCCGATGACTATTTGCCTAAGCCGTTTAACCCACGTGAGTTGTTGGCGCGCATTAAAGCGGTGCTGCGCCGCCAAACAGTCGAGCTGCCAGGCGCGCCAAGTTCTGCTGAGTCGATTGTTGAGTTTGGTGAGTTTCGCTTAAACCTCGGCACGCGTGAAATGTACCGCGGCGAGGAAGCGATGCCGTTAACCTCGGGCGAGTTTGCGGTACTCAAAGCGCTCGTGACCAACGCGCGCGAGCCGATGTCGCGTGATAAACTGATGAACATGGCTCGCGGCCGAGAGTACTCCGCGATGGAGCGCTCCATCGACGTACAGATTTCACGTCTGCGCCGCATGTTGGAAGTCGACCCCAGCAAGCCAAGATACATTCAAACCGTTTGGGGCTTAGGTTATGTCTTTGTCCCGGATGGCAAAGACGCCTAAGCGGCTAGAGAGCGGGGCGCGCCTACCCAAGGCGTTCCCCATCCCCTAGCCACCCTTCGGACCCGCTAGGAAAACCCCATGCGCATTCGCAGCTCATTCACTCAATCGATTCTCATCTTTCTGACCTTGCTGATTGCTAGCCAAGTCTACTCCTATTACGCCGTATTCAACTATGCGTTGATGCCCAGTTTGCAGCAGTTCAATAAGATCCTCGGCCATGAGATCAATTTGATGCTCGACGATACACAAAACTTGGACAGTGAGCTCGATATGGACGCGCCGCTGCGTCGCCGAGTGCTTGAGCAGCTTGGTGTCACCATTCACGCCGAAAACAGCCCGATTGCTGCGGAGTACGAGCATGCGGTGACCATCGATTTGATGAGCGAAGAGATGAGCCAAGAGCTGGGCTCAGCAACCGACGTGCGGATGATGCTTGGCACTGACAGCTACGTGCTGTGGATGAAGATCGAGTCCCTGCCGGGCTCGCTGCTGCGCATCCCGCTCTCTGAGCTGCAAGAAGAGGATTTCACGCCCCTATTTCGCAACAGCGTCATCATGGCGCTGCTGATTGTTGCTGGGTGTTGGCTGTTTATTCGCTTACAAAACCGTCCACTGATCGCACTAGAAAAAGCAGCCAAGGTGGTGGGTCGCGGTGAAATCCCGCCGCCACTGGTGGAACAAGGCGCCTCAGAGATCCGCTCGGTCACCCGGGCGTTTAATCAGATGTCGAAGGGGATTCAGGCGCTCGAAGAAGATCGCGCGCTGCTGATGGCGGGGATCAGCCACGATTTACGCACGCCGCTGACGCGCATTCGCCTTGCCACTGAAATGATGTCGCCCGAAGACAGCTACTTGGCTGAAGGTATCATCAGCGATACCGAAGAGTGCAACGAAATCATCAGCCAGTTTATGGATTACCTTAAACCGGTGAATAAAGAGTCGTTTGTTGAGGTGGCACTCAATGAGATTGCCAGTGACGTCGCCAGCGCAGAGGGCGGCTATGAGATGGAAATTGACACCCACTGGCACCCTGCGCTCAAGCCGATCAGCGGTAGTCCGATTGCCATTAAACGTGCGATCAGCAATCTCGTGGTCAACGCCGTCCGCTACGGCAACGGCTGGGTGAAAATCTCAACCGGCATGACCGCCGACAGCAAACTGGCCTGGGTATCGATTGAAGACAATGGCCCCGGCATCAAGCAAAGCGACATCGGCAAATTGTTTGAACCCTTCACCCGCGGCGACACCGCCCGAGGCAGCGAAGGCACCGGACTGGGCCTTGCCATCGTCAAACGTATCATGAGCCAACACAGCGGCTCGGTGATCGTCAATAACCGCAGCGGCGGCGGATTGAAAGTGCAGTTGAGTTTTCCGGTGGAAATCGGAGTGCCTAGAGAAAACAAGTTCCTAGTCCCTAGAGATCACCCTCTAGGAACTAGGCACTAGGAACTTCACCACCTCCCCCCATATTCAAACGCGTACTTTCCGTCCGTTGGCGCGGGGAGCCATTTTAGCTGCTCTTGGAGCGCTGGGGGGAAGTTGGATTGCGGTGTGAACCAGGCGCGGGTTTGGTAGCGGCGATCGGGGGTGAGTTCGAGCGTGAAGGCGCTCTCGACCTGATCGCTTTGCTGATTGCCTGCGATGCTCAGCGCGCTGTCTTGACAAGTAAACGGCGCGACAACTGAGCCTGTGGTTAATTCGGCGATGGGCGTGCCGACGCCTTGAGTATTGAGCACCACGCTGCCTTTCGCCGAGCGGCACCACGGCGCTTGATAATCCCAGTGCTGGATATTGAACTCCACCTGCCCTTGCACATCGAGTGGTACGGGCGGGCGAGGAAGCCAAGGTAGGATTTTCTCAACGGAGAGACTGGCCACCACGTTTTGTGCGAATGCGCCTTGGCGATTGAGACCCAGAGTGCCACGCCCCACGACAAGGCCGCCGCCTTGGCCCACGCGCACTTGCGCTTGTAAGCGGCCACTGAAAAGCGCGCCGATATCAAGCGACCAATTCACTGCGCCCAAATCGTAACGCTGCCAACGCACTTGCGCCGCGCGCCCTTGCCAAAGGGTGCCTTGAATGCCATCGACACGCAGTTGCGCTGGGATGGCGGCATACTGGCCTAAGGTGTGATAAACAAACGATGCCGGCATGTGCACCAACGCGCTCAAGCCAAATACACCCAGTAAACCAGCGCCGAGCAGAAGCCGTTTTTTCATCCCTCTACCCCTTCACCAACTGTAAGCGACGCACATCCACTACGCCCTCTTGCTTGCCTCTATCGAGATCGAGCGCTGTGACGTGCACGCCGTGGGTCTCTTGCAAAAAGGCAATCCAACTGACGAACTGGTTGAACGGCATCGGGCTTATCCACACTTGTAGCTCCTCACCGCGTGGCTGAACGCGCACCAACTCGACGTTGAAACGCTTCGCCGTTGAGGAGACCGCCTGATTCAGCGCTAAGGTGGATACCGAGCGCCCACCGGCGGCGCGCAAACTCGCTATCGTCTCGGCTTGATCTTCGACCCAGCCCAGCAACTGCTTTTCACTTTGCAGCCTAAGTTCTGCCTGCTCTGCGCGCGTGGTCAAAGGTTCGACAATGCCCCAGTACAGGCCGCCCGCCATCACAAGGCCCGCGCACACCATCACAAGGCGCTGCTCACGCGGGGTAATGGCGGACCACCATGCACTCAGCTTGGTACCAAGCGGCGCCAATAGCGGCGCAAGGCTCGATTGAAAACGTGCTTTCATGACTCTCCTTACGACTGGCCGTCACGTAGCGTTAAAACAAACGAGCCATTGACACGCTCGCCACTGCGACTGAGCTGCCCTTGCTCAACCTTAAAACGCGACTCAAGCTGCGCTTTGGCACGCTCAAAACTCTGGAAATCATCGCTTTGCGCTTCAAGGCGCACTTCTTTGCGATTGCGATCAAACTTGATACTGGTCAAGCTCAGCCCCGGCACTTTGCTAACCGCATCAGGCAGTTGCACCATCCACTCTAGCCAGACCGTGTCACTGCTGCCACCGGACAGTTGCGCCGCTTCTCGCTCCATCTCCCGTTTTAAATAGCTGACGGTCGGGATGCGCGTGCGCCCCGGTAGTGCCTCGCGAAACAGACGCTCACTCTCATTGCGATACGCGTCAGCTTGCGCCTCAAAGCGCGCGGTTTTCAGCACACTGTCGACGCAAATCAGCGCCAGTAGCAGCATCGCGGCCATGGCACTGCCTTGCCAGACGCGCCAATATTTGCCGAGTGACGATTTAGACTTGAATGCACCGGTTAATAGATTAACTGGGCTGAGTAAGGCGTGCTCGGCGAGCACCTGCATCACGATCTTGCCCTCCTCGTTTTCCCAAACGCATTCTTGCCAAGCGGGATGCGCCTTAATCACAGACTCAGGCAGTGGGGTAAGCGCAGTCAGCGCCAAAGGCTCGCCAGCGCTATCTTTGACCCAATCAGAGGCGGTAATCCAGGGTAAAAAGCTTGCCTCTACCGAGACGCCTTGCCACTGATCTTTGCCAATCAGCCACTGCTCACCGATTTGCGCGGCGCACAGCGGCGTCTCCTTCGGCAGTGCCAATACATCCGGCAGCACTTTGCGCACCGAGCAGCCAAGCTCACGCAGATCATCGAGCACGCTCGCCAGCCAAACACGCGGCGCGGCGCACACGTGCGCTTGATTGCCTTGTTTAGCCAACACAACAAAATGCAGCTCATCGACATCTTGCGCCAACTCATCTTCGAGCAAATAAGGCAGCATAGACTCAAATTGACGCCCAGCGCCGGCCGGGATTTCGACCTGTTTGAGCACCACATCGGCCGCAGAGAGAAGCACTGTCGTCGCGCGCCCCTTGGCGTATTGCGCTAACGCCTCACGCTGGGAATAGTTGGCGAGCTCGCCACTGGCGATCACGGCGCGCTCGCTCGCAGACCAGACCAGCCATTGAACAGCGGCATTAGGGTTGTGACTCAGTCGAACGATCAGACTCTCGTTCACCGATACCTCCAAAGCGACGGCGTATTACCGTTGCAGTTTCACGATTTTCACTATACAGCAGGCTTCGCACTCGCACGCGCGAGTCGTTGACCAGCAGTTCAGCATCCATTTCAAAATA
>NZ_JCBDGX010000180.1:0-2398 GCF_059834345.1 Vibrio sp. R11-SG3-ISO3-SZ | reverse complement strand
GATCACCTGCACGTCATACTCCCACGCGATCTTAGTCAGTTCACCCAACGTGCGTAGCTCAGCAAACTGCGCTTCATCATTGGCATCGGCCACCGAACCTGGACGCAAGCCATCACCGAGCGAAAGCGCGACATCGTACTTGGCACAAATTTCACAAATTTCGCGGAAGTGGGTGTAAAGGAAGCTTTCTTGATGGTGAGCGAGACACCACTTAGCGATGATCGAGCCGCCGCGAGAGACAATACCCGTGACACGTTTGGCCGTCATCGGCACATAATGCAACAGCAAACCGGCATGAATCGTGAAGTAATCGACGCCCTGCTCAGCTTGCTCAATCAAGGTGTCTCGCATCACTTCCCAATTGAGGTTTTCTGCAATGCCATTCACTTTTTCAAGCGCTTGGTACATAGGCACGGTACCAATCGGGACTGGGCTGTTACGTAGAATCCACTCTCGAGTCTCGTGAATATTGCGTCCGGTCGACAAATCCATCACCGTATCGCCACCCCAACGTGTTGCCCAAACCAATTTCTCAACTTCTTCCTCAATGGAAGAGGTCACGGAGGAGTTACCAATATTGGCGTTCACCTTGACCAAGAAGTTGCGACCAATGATCATTGGCTCCGCTTCCGGGTGGTTGATGTTGGATGGAATGATGGCACGGCCCGCGGCCACTTCTTGGCGGACAAACTCAGCACTGATGTCCTTTGGCAAGTGGGCCCCAAAGCTTTGACCTGGATGCTGTTGGTTCAACACCTCATCGCGATAACGAGCACGCCCCATGTTTTCACGCAGAGCGATGTATTCCATTTCCGGTGTAATCACACCTTGACGCGCGTAGTGGAGCTGAGTAACACACTGACCGCTTTTCGCACGGCGAATGCGAGGTAAGTTACCATAACGCAGCTCGTCTAGCGTATCGTCTTCCAAGCGCTGTTTGGTGTATACCGAACTGACCTCATCGAGCAGCTCCGTATCACCGCGCTCTTCAATCCACTGATCACGTAGCTTAGGCAGGCCCTGGTAGAGGTCAATCGTATGGTCAGGATCGGTATAAGGACCAGAAGTGTCGTAAACGCGAATCGGCTCATTGGGCTCAAAGATCGGCGCGTCTTTAGTACCGCCAATCAAGCTGTCAGCGAGGGAGATTTCTCGCATAGGAACACGAATATCAGGTCTTGAACCTTCAACATAAACCTTACGTGAATTGGGGTACGCTTGTACCGAGAGGGTATCAATAAACTGTTTGGCTTCCAGTCTCGCTTGTTTGCGATTCGACATAGCATTTTTCCTTGCTCTTTATTGCTCGTAGGAGCATGAGTGTTAGAGATAAAAATGCTTGGCGGAAAGATGCGACAAGAGGGCGATCTGACGCGGGTACCTATCTGTAGATAGATCGCATGACGCTCAGATCAGAGAGAACGAATCCTAGATTAGGAGGGTCGATATCTTCTCTTGTTCCCTTCGCAGGTATTAACCTGATCAGGTTCAACGGATCCCGAATAAACGGTCTCAGCCTTATGGCACTCCGACAAGTGAACCGAGTATATAAAAACGGCTTGGATAAACCAAGCCGACCTGTGTAAATTTTGTCTAGTGAGGCTCAAAGCACCTCTAAGCAAGCTAGCTTTTGATCAGCAGTTGAAAGCCCACCCAAGCGGCAGAGATGCTTAATACCACATTGAGTAAGACATTGAGTCCCATCTTGAAAAAAGCGCCCTGCTGCATGAGTAAAACGTTGTCCATCGAAAACGTAGAGAACGTCGTCAAAGCACCAAGAAAACCGAGCCCGATGATCTGTCTCCATGGTTCAGTCGCAAGGTTGCCATTTTCAAACGCGGCGATCAGTAAGCCCATCGCCAGTGAGCCGACTACGTTAACAGTTAGCGTACCGTATGGAAAACCTCGCCCCAGTAATGTCGCACACAGCTCAGACACTAAATAACGAGAGCACGCACCAACGGCGCCACCCATGGCAATAAACCCTAAAATTGCAAACTGACCCATAACCCCTCCAAATTTGTGGCGTTAGTGTAGCGCCAAACAGACAAAAAAACAGACTTCAGATCAATGTAATGACGCTAAACACTCTGTTAGATTTAAAAAGTTACAGGAGTCACTTTACTTCGATATAGCCCATCAAACCGGTTTTCATGTGCTCTATGACATGACAGTGATACATCCACCGACCGGGGTTGTCCGCGACGAAAGCCGCTTTGGCACGACCATTCTTGCCCAGTAGTACCGTATCCGTATGGAACGGCTCTGGGAGCGGCTTACCGTCCATTTCGAGCACGGTAAAGGTATGGCCATGAAGATGAATAGGATGATGGTACTGAGTGACATTTTTAAGATCGAAGATGTAGGTTTTGCCTAGCTCCAACTGCGCCAGCGGCGC
>NZ_JCBDGX010000179.1:0-8960 GCF_059834345.1 Vibrio sp. R11-SG3-ISO3-SZ | reverse complement strand
GCACTCGCCACCTCGGCCGGCGTTGGAAAGTGAGTGACGCCGCCTGGTTGGAGGGTCGAGGCCAATAAATTAAGCTGTCCAATCGCCGCTTTGATGGACACTTGCTGACCCAAAATCGCCCTCACGCCCGCCTCCCAACAATCCCAGACACCGGGAATTCGCAGCCCAGAACACTTAACCAATGACGACTCTATCGCCGTCAAATGCGCTTCGACCGCGGTGATGTCGGTGTCCAAATCAAACATGCGTCTTAGCTGAGTCACTAAAGGGCGTAGCAAGCGTGTGTCCTCAAGCTCAAACTCTACCCTCATCACGCCCGGTTTATGTGGATAAATGCAAATATGTGCGTGATGATGACCGACAGTGACAACGCGCGAATAATGGCGGTCACTGACCTGCTCGACTCCCTCTATTGCCCGCAAACGATAAAAATCCAGCATTTGCGACCAATCCAGTGGGCCTTTGTAAGCAAGATCAATCACAGAGTGCGATTGGGCATCACTGCCTTGCCGACGCACTTGGCTCGGCGTTAGTTTCAGCACCTGTTTAAACGCATCGTTGAAGCGCCGCACGCTTTGAAACCCACTGGCAAACGCAATCGCCCCAATCGGCATCGAGCTCGAATGGAGCAGTTGTTTGGCAAACAGCAGCTGAGTCGATTGCAGGTATTGTTTCGGTGACATCCCTAAGTATTTTTCGAACAGCTTGCGCAAATAGCGATCGCTGATCCCCAAACGCTCGGACAAATGAGGTAATCCCTTACTGTCTACCTCACCTTGCTCAATCAGAGTGATGGCACGTTGAAATGTGGTTTCCACCCCTTTCCATGCCCACGAACTCGGCGCACTGTCCGGTCGACAGCGTAGGCATGGCCGAAAGCCCGCCTGCAATGCTTGGGCGCGCTCAAGAAAGTAGGTGACGTTTTCCTCTTTCGGTAAGTTGGCTGGGCATATCGGACGACAGAAAATACCCGTTGTTTTGACGCCAATGTAGAACTGGCCGTCAAAGCGCGCATCTCGGCTTAACCTCGCTTGCTGGCATTCGTGCACACTCAATGATCCGAGCATCGCCATCGGCGATGACACGCCCTGTCCTTTTTCACCTGTGGTCATTATTCACATCGCTCTCTTGGCGCTAAGTCATAGAGAAAGTCTAACGGTTTGCACACGCAATACTAGCCATTTTCGGAACTCAACCTTGTCAACTTTTGGATGAAAACTTTGGGATGAAGATCTTGGCGAAAGTGCGAACCTCATCTAAATTAAAAGATGAACAATAAAAATAAGGTAGTTGGCTATGAATTTACACACTTGCACGATTGTCCTAAAGGACAACATCACCATGATCTGCGACAGCGTCGAACAATCGCTCGGTTACATCGACTCGCATGGCGCAGCCAATATTGACCACATTCTGATTGATGCCTCCGACGGAGCGCATGTGCAGTCGTTCCATCATTTGAGCGTTGAAGAGTCCATCGAGAGCCTGATGAATCTCTGAATGGCCTCTAGTTGTTGAGAGAGTGACTCATTCAAAAAAATTGAATGAGTCACTCAGTTTTCTCCGCTTATCCTTTCTCTGACATAGCGATAGACTGGTTATCAACTAGCCGAGCTAGACACACTTAACCGTTCTGCGATTCGTGTTTAGAGTTTAAGAACTTCATTGAAAGGATAAAATTATGGCACAGACACTCGTTCTAAAATCCAGCATCTTGGGTGAGCACTCCCAGTCAAACCAAATCATTGACAAGGTGCTAGAGGGAAAATCAGGCATCATCGAGCGTGATTTGGCCGCCAACCCAATCCCTGTTCTTGACCTTAACGTCGCTACTGCGCTTCGTAGCCCAGCAGAAGATTTATCTGACGAGCTCAAAGCAGTGCTCGCACTTTCGAACCAGTTGATCGATGAAATCAAAGCGGCCGATCAGATCGTGATTGGCGCACCGATGTACAACTTCTTGATCCCGACTCAACTGAAGAACTACTTCGACTTGATTGCTCGTGCGGGCGTCACGTTCAGCTACACGGAAAACGGTCCTGTTGGCCTACTTGAAAACAAAAAAGTCGTGGTGGTCACAACACGCGGTGGTCTACACAAAGATTCACCTCGTAACTCGATTGAAAGTTACCTCACCACGATTCTTGGCTTTATCGGCCTTACCGACGTTGAGTTTGTTTACGCAGAAGCACTCAACATGGGTGATGAGCCGGCTGCAGAAGCTCGTGAGCAAGCACTTACTCAATTGGCTGAGCTCGTATAACCCGACTTTCTCGATTGCTAGACACAAAAAAACCTCGACGCTTCACTTAATCGGATCGTCGAGGTTTTTCTTTTCTATCGAGCTAGTTTTTACCAGCCCGTTTCCAACTATTCCGTTTCAACCACTCAGGCCTACTCGTCTACCGGCCAATCCGCCATCTGCTGAAAGCTGAACGCCGTGACAGGATCGATGGTTTTCACCAACTTCTCTACCTGACTGATGGCATCAATCGACGTGCTCGCCTTGCGATAACTCAAGTAGATCGGACGATACCACTCTGCCACGTCATCCACTTTGACCAATTGCCCGCTGGCTAAGAAGGGCTCGACAAGAGAGGTCGGTAAGTAAGCACTTCCTCCCTTTTCAAGGATGAAGTCTAAAGCGATGCGCGCCGTTGAAGTACGTAGATAAGGCGCTGGGATTTTAGGGTGACGCTCAGCATGTTCAGAGGCAAACTTAGTGCCCCAATCGACATACACGTACTTGTCTTCCAGCACTTGATCCACGCTGCCCTCTGAGGTCGAAACCAAGACCAACACCACATCCGCGACTTTTTTACAATTGAGCTCATCGGCTTTGATTTGGTCAAAGGCGAACGCCATATCCAAGGTACGTTCTTGCAAACTGCGATTGAGTGCTTCTCTGCCCATGATTTCAGCCATAAAGCCATAACCACTGAAGGCATCCGTGATGAGGCTTAAGCCATTTTGCAGATACGCATCCCACACGTTTGGCGTCCCGCCTAGGGTCAGTTGCAGTGCTTTGCCATTTTCTAGGGAGAGTTCTAATTTCGCCTGCTGCAAGGTGCTGACCATCACTTCCGCGTAGCCAATCAAGCGCTCACCGGCGGAAGTCAGTTTGATGTTGTTGCGATCACGGATGAAGAGTTGCGTATCAAAATAGCTTTCCAATTGCTTAATACGTGCGCTAACCGCAGCTTGAGTGATGTACAGGTTTTCCGCCGCACGACCAAAGTGGCGTACATTGGCCAATTCTAAAAAGGTTCTGAAGACTTTAACGTCCATTAATATTCCTCAAAGTGCAAGCGTTCAAGCCTACCAAATCTTGCCATTAAGCAAACCATTGAATGGGCAAAATGTTACCTTAAAACCATAAAAATGTTTAATAGTGACAATAAAAAAGTTTTGTTTTCCTTTTGCTAACTTTGCGCCTAATTTTCGATCTGTACCGCTTAGGTCATTTATCAATTGTAGGTTACAGAGGCTACCACAATGTCTGACACTGAATTTCGTCACGGCAAAAAACGTTTTTACGACAACACTAAGTTTCCACGCGGCTTTGCTAAGTCTGGTGATTTTACGCTCGCTGAAGAAGAAATCCTAACCCTCTATGGTGACACCATGTTGGGCTTGGAGAACGGCGATCTCTCACCTGAAAACGCAGAAGAAAAGCATTTCGTAAAAGTTATCGAAAACCCTGGAAAAGCGAAAACCAAGCTGGAACGTGTGTGGTTAAAATACGTTCAACTCGCTCGTGGTCGTAAACGCTTTCACACCCTAAATGGTCGTTCAAAACCAGATGGCAATGTGGAAGATTACGCCGATGATGTGAGCTTGGTGGAAGAAGATTAATCTCGACCCGCAAGCACAGAATAACAAAGCCCAGATTGGCAACAATCTGGGCTTTAACTTTTCTGCGGCTCGGCTATTTGGCCAAAGAGGCGACCTTTTTCAAGAAGCTGTCTCTTAGATGCTCTTGGTCATACTCCAAATGATAGGTGTTGTGGAAACCGATTTTGAGTTCAACGCCGTTACCGCGTAGAAAGACGTTGTAGCCATCATAGTCGGAAAACGCTTCGACCCCTTCATACATCTTGCCAAACTCGGTCGGCGTACCGCGCGCCATTACCATCTCGTAAGCCTGCAATACTTTGGTCGGATCCAGTTCGTTTTTCATCGCTGACCCTCCTGTTATGTTCTCATTTCAAGTATGGCTCTGTGTGTACAATTTAGCCACTGGAGAACGCCAGTGACATCACGCTTTCTCTATTTACTCTTGCGGCGCTAGGGAAGATCAAACAGCAACGCTTTGACGTTGTCAGCGCCGCGGTTGATGAGCGTGATTCGAGAGGTGGACTCTACCTTTGCACCATCTCCCCCTTGTAGGGGATTCCCGTCAACCTCTAACGTGCCGTCGATTTGGTGAACATACACCTTTCGATCAGCGCCAAGCGCGTACTCCAGCGATTCCCCCGGTAATAAAATCAGCTGATGTAGTTGGGCATCTTGTTTAATATGTAAGGTACCCGCCTCGCCTGTGGGCGTCGCGATGGTCGTTAACCCAGGCGCTTGACCAAAGTCTTTTTGCTGATAGCTAGGCGTTTGACCGAAAGTGTGCGGCTCAATCCAAATTTGCAAGAAGCGCAATGCATCGGTTTTCGACCCATTGTATTCACTGTGATAGATGCCTTTTCCCGCCGACATCAATTGGAACTCACCCGCAGGCAGTGACTTAATATTGCCTTCACTGTCTTTATGTTCGATGGTGCCCTCAAGAACGTAGCTGATGATTTCCATATCTCGGTGACCGTGGGTATCAAACCCCGCTCCGGGTGCCACTTCATCGTCATTGATGACGCGCAGCGCGGAAAAACCCATCTGTTGCGGATCGTAATAGTGGCCAAATGAAAACGTGTGTTTGCTGTCGAGCCAACCAAAATTGGCGCGGCCGCGATCGTGTGCGTGTCTCACTGTGATCATGACATTACTCCTCTTTCTTTTCTCCTAGATTAAGAGATGCTTGCGCTCACAAACAGCGGATAAATTTGGCTTAATAGTTCGAAATTTTTGATGAAGCAGGCGTAAAGTAATCTTTGTCCTATCGACAAATTGTTTTTGTTGGACACCAGGGGGCGTTTGTCCGTTAATGCGCTCGTCGCGATAACCCGGTCATCAAATTAAGCCCGCGACTCGTATGATTTCTAACTACACTGAAGTCATGTTTTATTCTTTATCTTTGTGAGACTTGATGTGGAAAATTCTTCCAAACTCGACCGCGTTCGCGCTGACTACAATGTTCAACACTGGAGCCAAGGCTTTTACGGTATCGATAACCAAGGTGAGGTGTATGTGTCACCTGCGCTTGGTCAAGATCACCAAGTGCCACTGAGCAAAATTGTCGCTCAACTCGAAGAAAAGCAGCTTAATTTGCCGGTACTGGTCCGCTTCCCTCAGATTCTGCATCAACGTGTGCACGGCATCTGTGACGCATTCAACCAAGCGATTGACGAGTACCAATATCCGAATAACTACTTGCTGGTTTACCCGATCAAAGTGAACCAACAAAAAGAAGTGGTCGATGAGATCCTTGCCAGTCAAGCGCAGCTAGAGACCAAACAACTTGGCCTAGAAGCGGGCAGTAAGCCTGAGCTTTTGGCGGTACTGGCACTGGCGCAAAAAGCGAGTTCAGTGATCGTCTGCAACGGCTATAAAGACAGAGAGTACATTCGCCTCGCGCTTATCGGTGAAAAACTGGGCCACAAAGTCTTCATCGTGCTTGAGAAAATGTCCGAGCTGGACTTAGTGCTTAAAGAAGCGAAAAGTCTTGGCGTTAAACCGCGCATGGGCATTCGTATTCGCCTGGCCTCTCAAGGTGCGGGGAAATGGCAATCAAGCGGCGGTGACAAATCGAAGTTTGGTCTAGCGGCATCACAAGTGCTTAGCGTGATTGATAGGCTAACGAAAGAGAACCAATTGGACTCTTTGCAACTGGTGCATTTCCACTTGGGCTCGCAGATGGCGAACATCCGCGATATTCGTAATGGTGTCAATGAATCGGCGCGCTTCTACTGTGAACTGCGCGGCATGGGTGCCAACATTCAATATTTCGATATTGGTGGCGGACTCGCGGTGGACTACGACGGCACACGTAGCCAATCCACCAGCTCGATGAACTATGGCTTGATTGAATATGCGCGCAACATCGTCAACACGGTTGGGGATGTGTGCACGCAGTACGAACAGCCTATGCCGACGATCATTTCCGAATCGGGTCGCTCACTTACCGCCCATCACGCGGTACTGATCACCAACGTGATCGGCACAGAAGCCTACCAGCCGGAAGTGGTCAATGAGCCAGAACTTGATGACCCTCTGCTGCTACAAAACATGTGGCGCAACTGGGAAAGCTTGCAAGATGGCAGTGATGCGCGTGCATTAATTGAGATTTACAACGATACGCAAAGCGACCTTGCCGAAGTGCATTCGCTATTTGCTGCGGGGGTGTTGAACCTGCACCAGCGCGCTTGGGCAGAGCAGATGTCATTGCGTATTTACTACGAGCTCAGCCGATTGATGAGCACCAAAAACCGCTTCCATCGCCCTATTTTGGACGAACTGAGTGAGCGTTTGGCGGATAAGTTCTTCATCAACTTTTCGCTGTTTCAATCGCTACCTGACGCTTGGGGCATTGATCAGGTGTTCCCTGTCCTGCCATTGTCAGGGCTTGAGAATGTCGAAGACCGACGCGCGGTAATGCTCGACATCACCTGTGACTCAGACGGTACTGTCGATCAGTACGTCGATGGTCAAGGCATTGAGACGACTCTCCCTGTCCCAGCATGGAGCAAAGATAAGCCGTACTTTATGGGCTTTTTCTTGGTCGGTGCCTACCAAGAGATCTTGGGGGACATGCACAACTTATTCGGTGACACGCACAGTGCGGTCGTGACCGTAGATGACAGTGGCGAACCTATCATCGAGCGTATCGATGAGGGCGACACTGTAGAAGATATGATGCGCTACGTGCATATTGATGTCGATAACATCCGTGAGCACTACCGTGAACTGGTCACGCAACGCGTCAGTGAACAAGAACAGCAAAGCGTATTGCAAGAACTTGAGCAAGGCTTAAGTGGCTATACCTATTTAGAGGATTTCTAAGTGAACGATTTGTTTAGCAAAATCGATTATTCGCTCTACTCCAACGCGATGACCTTTTGTCGTCGCCCTTATATGCGCGACCCTATCGGCAGTGATGCCGATTTGGTTATCCTCGGCGTACCTTTAGATATGGCGACGTCAGGACGACCTGGCGCGCGTATGGGCCCTGACGCCATTCGTCGTGCCTCGGTCAACTTGGCTTGGGAAAGCAAAAAGTTCCCATGGGATTTCAACGTGTTCAAACGTGCTAACGTGATTGACGCGGGTGATTTGGTGTTTGACTGCGGCGACGCTGAAGACTTCACTTACCGCCTTGAAGCGGCGACCAGTGAAATCTTGCGTGATGGTAAAACCATGTTGGCATTGGGCGGAGACCATTTTGTCACCTTACCCATCTTGCGCGCCTACGCGAAGCATCACGGTGAAATGGCGCTCGTCCACTTTGACGCGCACACCGACACCTACGCGAACGGCAGCTCATACGATCATGGCACTATGTTCTATCATGCGCCAAAAGAAGGGTTGATTTCGCCTAAACACTCAGTACAAATTGGCATTCGTACGGAATACAAAAAGCAAGATCATGGCTTTAACGTCATCAATGCGATGGAAGCCAATGAACTGAGCGCGAGTGAGATTGTTGCACAAGTGCGAGACATCGTCGGCGACAAACCGGTGTACGTGACTTTTGACATCGACTGTTTAGACCCAGCTTTTGCACCCGGTACAGGCACCCCGGTATGTGGCGGTCTGAACTCTGATAAAGTGCTGAAAATCATCCGCGGTTTTGCCGGTATGAACATCGTCGGTATGGACGTCGTAGAAGTGTCTCCTCCCTACGACCACGCAGACCTCACCTCACTTGCGGGCGCCACCATCGCACTAGAGTTGATGTACGCTTGGGCAGCCAATCGCATCGAAGAATAACAACATCACTGACCAACAGGGAGCCCACGGCTCCCTGTTTTGTTTTCTGCGTTGTCATTTGAGGTGACTTACGCCACGCTCAGCGATTCGATGGCTTGCTGTATTGAAGTAAAGTGGATTTTCGTCAAGCACATTTCCACCTTGGCAAACTCATGTTCTTGTACCCATTGGGTCACTTGTTCGAGCGTAATAAGCTCGCTGTGAGGCTGGTAGTGATAGCCTTGCTCGTCTGTTGAGATGAGAAAACACCGACCACGGCTATCAATCAGCCAATCGTCTTCACTCCAGATCAGCGACGTGAGTTCACTTTCCAATATATCTTGAGAGGGTATATAGAGTAGCTCGTAATCGCCGTCTAACTTGAACATGCATGGCCATTCAATCATGGTTGAGTTTCCTATTGTGTTGTCAAACTATAAAACAAACGAGACCGTCACCGAGACAAACGCGTGATCACTCGCTTGACTATCTTGCGCGAAGGACGGATTAATCAGATGTTGATCCAACACCTGATAGCCAACAACATCCGCAAGTGAGTATGGCGAGTGAGCTTGAAACTCTTGCGAGAGAAGCAGGTAGTCCAACACATTGCCCGTTGCGAAATGATAATGTGTGGCCGCCCGGTCTTTTGCTTTGTCATTGGCTTGGTAGAGGCTCCAGCTGTCTTCGAGTGTGAGTGTCGCACTGTCGTTGCTGGCATTGAGCGTGAGTTGCCCGGTCAGTACGCTGTCCAAACTTTGATTCATATCGCCCATCAGCACAGTCGGCACCGGATGTGAACGGTAGGCGTTTTCCATCGCAATTCGAAGCATCACGGCTTCCCAGCCACGTTGTTGATGAGACAACCAGCGCCCGAGAAGTGGATGCTC
>NZ_JCBDGX010000178.1:0-5223 GCF_059834345.1 Vibrio sp. R11-SG3-ISO3-SZ | reverse complement strand
CCCCGGCATGGCAACGAGAAAATGGTTGGTTAAATTCATCATGACTCCACCTTAAATTGAGCGGCACTCATAGCGCGAATGCCGCTCAAGAGCTGGGTTATCCCATCACCGATAGATTATTTCTGCTCAATGCGACGTTCAATCGCATCCATCAGCTTGCCGGTAATGGAGATATCAAATGCGGCTTCGATTTCACGAATACACGTTGGGCTGGTAACGTTAATCTCAGTCAGTTTGTCGCCGATGACGTCAAGGCCAACAAAAATCAGCCCCTTTTCTTTAAGTGTAGGCGCTACAGCGAGAGCGATCTGTTTATCTGTCTCACTCAGTGGTCTTGCTTCGCCACGTCCGCCTGCGGCTAGGTTACCGCGAGTCTCTCCTTTGGCAGGAATACGCGCTAAGCAGTAGGGCATCGGTTCGCCATCCACCACCAAAATACGCTTGTCACCATTGCTAATATCTGGGACGAAAGTTTGCGCCATCGCGTAGTGTTGACCATGGTTGGTCAAGGTTTCGATGATCACGGAAACGTTAGGATCGTTCTCTTTTACACGGAAGATCGACGCGCCGCCCATGCCATCCAATGGTTTTAAAATCACGTCGCCATGTTGCTCACGGAAGGCTTTAATCTTGTCTGCGCTGCGAGTCACTAAGGTGGTTGGCGTTAGCTCTGGGAACCACGCGGTAAACAGTTTTTCATTGCAGTCGCGCAAGCTTTGCGGCTTGTTGACGATCAAGGTGCCTTTTTCTTCGGCGCGCTCAAGGATGTATGTCGCGTAGATGTATTCGGTATCAAATGGGGGATCTTTACGCATCAATACCGCATCAAGCTCTGACAGCTCAATGGTCTGCTCAGATTTAAACTGATACCAGCCGCTTGGATCTTCTTTTAGCTCCACCACTTTGGTGTCCGCAATCGCGACGCCCTGTTCTAGATGAAGATCCTTCATCTCCATGTAGTGAATTTCGTAGCCGCGGCGCTGCGCTTCCAGCATCATGGCAAAGCTAGAGTCTTTTTTGATGTTGATGGACGAGATCGGGTCCATCACGATGCCGAGTTTGATCATGGATAGTGTTCTCCGTTTAGCCAAGATCGCCAAAGCGAACTTGTAGGGCGGTAATAGCGGTAAGGGCTGCGGTTTCGGTACGTAGCACGCGAGGACCGAGCAGCGTCTCTTCAAATTGGTATTGCTGAGTCATATCGATTTCATCGCTAGAAAGGCCGCCTTCAGGGCCAATCAACAAACGCACTTTTTCTACCGGAGTCGGTAGGGTGTTGATTGAGTATTTGGCGCGCGGATGCAAATTGAGCTTCAAGCCATCGAATTGCTCTTGGCACCACGCTTCGAGCGACATAATTGGGCGAATGGTAGGGACGGTATTCCGGCCGCACTGTTCACAGGCGCTGATGGCAATTTTTTGCCATTGAGCGAGCTTTTTCTCAAAACGTTTGGGGTCGAGTTTGACGCCACAGCGCTCAGAGATAAGGGGCGTAATGGTATTGACGCCAAGCTCAACGGATTTTTGAATCGTGAACTCCATTTTATCTCCGCGTGAGATCACTTGACCTAAGTGCAGATCCAGCGGTGACTCGCAGCTTTGTTCAACGCGATCTAACACCTCGACGTCGACGTTTTTCTTTCCTACAGCGGTAATGGTGGCAGGGAATTGTGCGCCGCTGCCATCAAACAACAGCACCTGTTGACCCTCTTTCATGCGCAGCACTCGGCCGACGTGGCCGGCGGCATCGTCACTGAGGGCGAGAGGCCCAAGCTGGTGGATGGTCTCTGGGTGATAGAGTCGTGGCATGCGCATTGCGTTGGTTTCCTGCAAATCCAAAAGTTATCCCACTAACATGGATGCCTTTGAGCGAAAAAACAAGGGGCTAGCGTGAGATAAAGCGTGCTGAGAAGTCGAGTGCCTAGTTCCTAGAGCTAGGTGGTTATGGGGTTGCTTGGCATGCCTCAACCACAAACGGGTTGTGATTGCCTTGCACTTTAGCGATGCGGTTGTCGCGTTCGCACTCCCAGGCGTCGGCGGGGTAGGTTTTATTCCACGCATTCATCAGCTTGGTTTGCTGGCTTGAGAGTTTAAATCCGTACTCTTTACTCATGTAGAGATAGGTGCGAGCAATGGATCCGCGGGCTCGATCGGGCGGCATCACTTCACGCTGTTTGAAGTTGACCTGCATCTCACAGCGCCCATAGGTCACTCCTTGAACCCCATTCCACTGGCTAAAGTTGTAATTTGAACGATCGCCGTTGACCTCACCAATCGCTGGGGTCAGGTTATGCAAATCGGCTTCCATCGAGCGAAATTGCTGATCGTTTTTAGTGCAGTATTTACGCCCACCCTGTTGCCAGCATTGGCGCTGATGACCAAATTGCCAAGCAGGCACCACATGTTCCCACTCAATGCGAGAGGCTCGGCGCTCTTGCTTACGCACCTGATAGCCGCACGAGTTAAGATCCGGCGTGCCTTTGCGCCCTTGCCACTCAATATTGCAGCCACAGTAAAAGCTGGTGGGGTGATCGGCGTAGATCTTGACCGCCTCTTTCTTTGCTTTGGAAAAAGAGGACGGCGGCGCTGCGTGCGCGAAAGAGAAAGCAGAAGAGAGCGTCACCGCTAGCAGCGAGCTCATCACAGTAAACCAAACGGGCAGTCGAGACATAATGAAACCTGAGTGAGCGTTAAAGCATGAAAAAAGTATTATTTTTCACAGTCTAGCACGCAAAAAGGTAGGATTTTAGTGATGATGTTATTTGTTACGCTGAATGAGATCGCGCCATAGGGTGGTTTTAGTGGTGATAGATAGTTGGCAGGGATGGAGTGCGGGTGATTACGACAACTGTTTGCCAGAAAACACCAGTGTCTGCTGACACTGTTGGCAGCGATAGCTTGCCTGTTTGCGCTGCACTTTATTGTGGCGTCGAATAGAGAGCGGGTAGTCACGACACGCACAGTGGTATTCAAAGGTTTTACCCTGAACAGAGTTGACAGCAAAGCTGTGGGTGGTGTTGGCTTTGACACCGAATACTGACTCCATGACCCCTTGCCACTCTTTGCCGTGCGGGCGAACGCGACCATAGACTTGATAGGTGACAAGGTGGGCCACTTCATGGGGGATCACTTCTTGAAGAAACGCCGCTTGATTCTCCGCAAACAACACCGGATTGAGGCGGATTTCATTGAGTTGCAGGTACGCTTTTCCTGCCGCTTTACCGCGCAGCTTAAACGAGAGCGTTGGCATAGGAAACGGCCGGCCGAAGGCTTGGCGGGCTTGCTCGATGCATTGCGCGATCACTCGCTGAGTTGAATAGGTGAGGGTCAGATCCACAGGTGACTCATCTTCGCTGGCAGAGATACAGGATAAAAAACGCCCCGAGAGAGCTCGGGGCGTTCACTATACCTCAAATAGGCCGCATGTTAAGGGTGATGGCGTTTCTTAATCACCTCATGATACGCGTGCCAAGTGGCGTAGCCGAGTATCGGCATCGTAAAGAGCATCCCGATACCATAAGTGGCAAAGCCAATTAATATCCCGCCACAAATGATCGCAGCCCAGACGATCATGGCACCAATGTTGGACTTGACGGCGTTAAAGCTACTGAATACGCCGGTCATCATATCCACGCGTCGCTCCATCATCAGCGGAATGGCGAACGCTGAGATACTGAACACGACACACGCCAGCACTAAACCCACTAATGAGCCGATGATCAAGAAGGGGAGAAAGTCGCTCAACGGCGCCCCTTGTACCGACGGGTAGAGTGCGTGCAGCAGCGCCGCGATACGCATCCAAAAAATCATACACACCGCAAGCAGCACGGCAAACGCCCATTGTGAAGTGGAGTTACGTCCGATGGCTTTCATCGAGTGAAGCAAACTGGGTTTATGTCCGCGCTCTCGCTCCCAGCTCGCGTCATACAAACCGAGCGCTAAAAAAGGCCCAATGAGCATATAGACGACCAGACTGGGCATCACCACAAGGTGGGTGCCTTGCCACTGGACGAGGAGAACAATGCCGATGGCCGCCGCCATAAAGCACAAGCCGTAGAAAGCGCTAATCAGCGGCATGCGAACAAAGTCGTGCAAGCCGAGCGCGAGCCAATGAAATGGGGCAGAGATACTGACCTGATTACACGGTATGGTGCGCGCGTATTCGTGGTCGCTGACTTCCTTATGTTTTTGCTCTTTGAAGTCGTGTGGGTTAACCGTACGAGGCATAACTCCTCCTTGATCAATCTCGATTCTCATCCTCTTCTTTGCCTTTTGAGTGGTGGCCGAGAAAAGGGGTTGTTACGTATTTGTAAACAGAAGACGTTTTTAAACGCAAGCCGTTCGCAAACACGAGAGAGTGCTGACCCGATTCGCTGATGTGCTCCTAGACGCTGACGTTAAAGGGTGTGAACTCTCAGTTTTATGTTGGTGCCGTGATCTGAACACAAGCTTTGCGCGTGTTACTCGGCGCAGAGGGGATGGCAGTCACGTCTGGTTTTATACGTAAAGACGTCATCCTTGGATGCGTTCATTTAACATATTGTTAACTATTGACCTCAATGGCGTAAATTACAACCTGGGCGGTTAAATTTTGTTCAATGATGGGTGGAGATGCGAGGTCGGGGTGAGCACAGCGAGCGAGGAGGCCAGATAGCAGGCAAAAGAAAGGGCTTTTGGCGAACCAAAAGCCCTGAAGTAGTGTGGCTCAGTGATTACTTGAGACCAGCGAAGTCACGCAGTTCTGCGGCTTTATCCGTCGCTTCCCAAGGGAACTCTTCACGACCGAAGTGGCCGTAAGCGGCGGTCTTCTTGTAGATTGGCTGAAGTAGGTTCAGCATCTCTTGCAGGCCGTATGGACGTAGATCGAAGAACTGACGTACCGCTTCAATGATGATGTCGTGCGAGACTTTCTCAGTACCGAACGTTTCCACCATGATAGACGTTGGGTCCGCAACACCGATTGCGTAAGACAATTGGATTTCACAGCGATCTGCCATACCCGCCGCGACGATGTTTTTCGCCACGTAGCGTGCTGCGTAAGCGGCACTACGGTCTACTTTCGATGGATCTTTACCAGAGAATGCACCACCACCGTGACGCGCTGCGCCGCCGTAGGTATCAACGATGATCTTACGACCAGTCAAACCACAGTCGCCCATTGGGCCACCGATAACAAAACGACCGGTTGGGTTGATGAAGAAGTTAGTGTCTTTGTTGAGCCAC
>NZ_JCBDGX010000177.1:0-3326 GCF_059834345.1 Vibrio sp. R11-SG3-ISO3-SZ | reverse complement strand
TGGCGCTGAGTATCACTATGTGTCACCTCACCCTGCGCGCAATAACCCGAACCATCTGCAACAGCATCATCACGAGATGGATATTGGCCGTTGGATTGAGAATGTCCAAGCGATCATGCCCGCAGCGGTAAGCCGTAAAATCGGATGGGCGGAGGGCATAATAGAAGCAAGTGAGCAAACTCGCCGCCTAGTGCAGCAGTTCAATATGGATGGGGCTCTCAGCGAAGTCTCCGTGGCCATGTCGTTAGAATTGTTGCCCGATGAAGTATCGCTCTTTATTGGCAACAGTTTGATTGTTCGCTTGGCGGATATGTTTACTGCGTTGACGCCGCGAGAGGTGTTGAGTAACCGCGGCGCATCGGGTATTGATGGCTTGATCGCCACCGCAGCAGGTGTTGTGCGTGAGCGTCAAACGCCGACGGTGGTGCTGCTTGGCGATACCTCCGCACTTTATGATTTGAATTCACTTGCCCTGTTCCATCATGAGCCAACGCCGGTGGTGATTGTAATTACCAACAACGATGGCGGTGCGATTTTTGATTTGCTACCGGTCCCTGATAGGGAGAAGCAAGCTCTGTATCAAATGCCGCACGGTTTTCATTTTGAACACGCCGCGGCTCAGTTTGGCCTTGCGTATTGTCAGCCTAAAACGCTGACGGTCTATCAGCACTGTTTAGCCACGCACCTCAAGCAGGGAAGTGGCGCACTCATTATTGAAGTTGTCACGCCCGCGGGTGAGGCGTCGAGTCATATTCGTCAATGTGTCAGTCAGATCCATGCTCTCTAGTCAGTTCTTCCCTGCCGATGATGTTCAGAAAAAAGACAGTATTCAGCAAGCTGATGACGCGCCGCTATTGGTGTTTCTTCACGGCTTTCTTGGTTCGAGTGACGATTGGCGTGAGACGCTCAGCTATCTGAGCGAGTTTGATCGACTTTGCCTCGATCTTCCGGGGCACGGTGAGAGTGTCGGCATCCACACCGAGTCATTTTCGACTTGCTGCGCACAGATCACCAAGAGTGTGTTGGCGAGATTGCAGAGTGAGCAAATCTCTTTGGAGCGACCTATAGTGGTAGTGGGTTATTCGCTTGGCGCTCGCCTTGCCATGATGGGCACGGTGAAGCGCGATTTTGCGCCGCTGAATATCCAAGCCCTACTGCTAGAGGGGGGTAATTTTGGCTTGCAAGACGAAGCACAGCGCCACGAGCGATGGCTCAGTGATGCGCAATGGGCCCGCCGCTTTAGCGAGGAGCCGATTGAGCAGGTATTGAGCGATTGGTATCGCCAGCGCGTATTTAGTTCACTAAAGGATGCGCAAAGACAAACTCTTATCGCCAAGCGCAGTGATAATCTAGGCCCCGCGGTGGCCAAGATGCTATTAGCAACGTCTTTGGCGAAGCAGCCGGACTGCTTAGACGCACTGCGCCAACTCACCCTGCCAATCACCTATGTCTGCGGTGAGCAGGATGAGAAATTTAAACAACTTGCACAGCGCAGCGGGCTCCACCTCTGCTGCGTTGAGAATGCGGGGCACAATGTTCATGTTGAACAGCCCCAACGCTTTGCAGAGCAGGTGCGCGAGCAGTGTATTGCGCTTGCCGCTCGCTCCTAGACATTATGCCCCGCTCGGTTGGGCTACAAGACAAAACAGGAATCATCATGGCTAAAACAGTCGGTATCTCAGAAGAAGAACTCTACGCTCCCGTTCATTGGCGTGATTGCAGCGCCGAATATGAAGACATCCACTACCATAAATCGGACGATGGCATTGCTAAAATCACCATCGCTAGACCTCAGGTGCGCAATGCGTTTCGCCCTTTGACGGTCAAAGAGATGATCCATGCGCTCGTGGATGCGCGCTACGATGAGAGTGTTGGGGTGATCATTCTGACTGGGCTAGGCGAAAAAGCATTCTGTTCAGGCGGCGATCAAAAAATTCGTGGCGACTACGGCGGCTATCAAGATGATTCTGGCACTCACCATCTCAACGTGTTGGACTTTCAGCGCCAGATCCGCACCTGTCCAAAACCCGTGATCGCCTCGGTGGCCGGTTGGGCGGTGGGCGGCGGCCACGTATTGCACATGATGTGTGACCTCACGATTGCCGCAGACAACGCCCAATTTGGTCAAACAGGACCCAAAGTGGGCTCTTTCGATGGCGGTTGGGGCGCCTCTTACATGGCTAGAATTGTTGGGCAAAAGAAAGCGCGTGAAATCTGGTTCTTGTGCCGCTTTTACGACGCCCAAGAAGCGCTCGACATGGGGCTGGTGAATACCGTTGTGCCTCTGGAAGAGTTAGAAAAAGAGACGGTGCGCTGGTGCCGTGAAACTTTGCAACACAGCCCAATGGCGCTGCGCTGTCTGAAAGCGGCGTTAAATGCGGATTGTGATGGTCAGGCGGGGCTTCAAGAGTTGGCAGGCAACGCAACCATGATGTTCTACATGACCGAAGAAGGCCAAGAGGGTCGCAACGCTTTCAATGAGAAGCGTCGCCCTGACTTCAATAAATTCCCACGCAATCCGTAAAGGAGTTGGTGATGAGAACAGCCAAACTGTACCGCTACAAACTGCCAATGGACAGTGGTGTGATCCTGCGCGAGCAACGTTTGACTGTGCGGGAAGGCTTTGTGATTGAGCTTTGCTGCGACGGTCAAATTGGTCGCGGTGAAGTCGCGCCGTTGCCTGGCTTTAGCGTGGAGAGCCTCGATGAGGCTTACGCGCAATTGGTCGAGCAGCTTTCTTACTGGCAACTGGGCCAAGAATTGGCGCTGGATGCGCTGCACCCGTCGGTGGCCTTTGGTCTATCGATGGCGCAGATGGAGCTCGACAACGCCTTGCCGGATGAGGGCTGTTTTCAGGCCGCGCCGCTATGCTCGGGCGATCCGGATGAGTTGTTGCCCAAACTGGCGGGGATGAGCGGGGAGAAAGTCGCCAAAATCAAAGTTGGCTTGTACGAGCCAATCCGAGACGGCCTACTGGTGAGCCTATTTCTTGAGTCGATTCCCGATTTGACGCTGCGTCTTGATGCGAACCGAGCATGGAGCGCGGACAAGGCGGCGCAATTTGCTAAGAAAATCGCGCCGTCGCTACGTCAACGTATCGCTTTTATTGAAGAGCCGTGTCAAGCGCCGGGGGACAGCTTCTCCTTTGCCATCAATACCGGCATAGCGATTGCCTGGGATGAAACACTGCAGCATGCCATGCGCAGCGAGGATTTCTCACTGCACGATCTCAATGGCGCCAAAGCGATCATCATCAAACCGACCTTAATCGGTTCGATTGAACGCTGTAAATCGCTGATTGAGCAAGCGATGTCGCTTGGGATCAA
>NZ_JCBDGX010000176.1:0-2448 GCF_059834345.1 Vibrio sp. R11-SG3-ISO3-SZ | reverse complement strand
AGGTTAATCACTACTCAACAGGTGGCATGAACAGCACCTCGCCCATCAGCGCAAGCAATTGGCGCTCGAGAACATTGAGGATCAAAAGAAGACCCTCAAGTTGGTGACGAGTGTGGTGAACAGTGGCTACGGCTCGGCGCTTGACCAATCGCAAGCCGAAGCCATGCTGGCGGCCACGCAGGCGATCATTCCACAGTTAGAGATCGCGGAGCAGGTGCATAAGCATCGCATGGCGATTTTACTCGGTGTGCCGCTGACTCAAATCGATACCCAGCTAGCCACGCATCAGAATGTGCCTGAGTTGCAAGGCTTGATTCCGGTCGGTTTGCCGTCGGAACTGCTGACCCGCCGCCCAGATATTCGTATCGCGGAGCGTGATATGGCCGCCATCAATGAGGAGCTCGGCGCAGCGATGGCCAATCGCTATCCGAAGTTCTTTATTACTGGTACGCCAGGTGTTTCTGCTGGCAGCTTTGATGATCTGTTTAAAAGTGATTCCTTTGGCTGGGCGGGCAGTGCCGGCGTGAGCTGGAACGTATTTGATGGCGGACGCGGCAAAGCGAATGTAGAGATTCAGGAATCTCGCTTGAACAACGCCGCGCTGCGCTACGAGCACACTGTGAATAGTGCGATTGCTGAAGTGGACTCGACGCTATTTGCCTATGGCCGCAGCCAACAAAACCGCGATCAAATTGACATTGCTATGCAGGCGACCGATCGGGCGCTGGATAAAGCCAAGTCACTCTATCGTGCAGGGCTGATTGACTACATTGCGCTGCTGGACGCCCAGCGTCAGCACCGCGTGATGCAAGATCGCCAAGTAGCCGCCAAGCTGCAAGCGGCGCAAGCGACCGTGGCGGTGTACAAATCGCTCGGCGGTGATTGGACGGTGCAATAACGCGGGTAAACCTAAGCATTAATCAAAGTCTTACTGCTCGATGAGTACTGGTCCTCCTCATGAGCAGTGAGGCTTTCTTCTCCAAGGAATTGACATGAAACCCAACGCTTGGGTAGTGTGCAGCGCCATTGCTTTGGCTGGCTGCTCATCGATCCCCGAAAAAACCAACCAACCACTGACGAGTTCGGCTGAACCGCGTTATACGGTGAGCGAAAAAATGGCCACGCTGCCAGACAATACGGTGGTGTTGCTGAGCTTTTCTGGCGGCGGCACTCGTGCAGCGGCGTTTTCCTACGGTGTCATGAAAGGACTGCGTGACTACCGCTATGAGTACCAAGGACAACCCCATCGTTTGCTCGATCAGGTTAACGCCATCAGCTCTGTCTCTGGTGGCAGTTTTACCTCTGCCTATTACGGCTTGTACGGCGAAGCCATCTTTGACGATTTTGAACAGGCGTTTTTATACAAAGATGTGACGACAAGTTTGAAAGACATCGTCATGAGCCCCGAGTACTGGTTCTCCAAACATGCGCGCTCGGCCGCGGCGGCGGACTATTACAACGCGCATATTTTCCAAGATACCACCTTCTCGGCGCTACGCGATGAAGGGCCGATGATCATTATCAATGCTACCGATCTCTCGACCGGCGCACGTTTTTCATTTACCCAGGAGTATTTTGACCTCATTTGCTCCGACTTAAATAGTTACTCAATTAGTGACGCTGTCACAGCGTCCAGTGCTGTGCCTCTACTGTTCTCACCTGTCCTGCTCGAGAATTATCCCGGCTGTGAGCGGGCGGTCTACAGCGCGCAGAGTCGGCACCGTACCTTACACAGCGCCACCAATCGTTCGCTGAAAAAATTTGAGGACAGAGAGCGTTATCAATATCTGCATTTGGTCGATGGTGGCATCAGTGACAACCTCGGGCTGCACGCCCTGTATGACTTAGTGACGACCCAAGATTTTGGCTTAGTTGCTGAGAAAGATCGCCTGCAAACCGTGGTGGTGATTTCGGTCGATGCTGCGGTGCGTCCAGATTGGGAAATCGGCCATCAAAAGCAAGAGCCGACAATGGCGAATCTATTGGGTTCGGCCAGTGACGTGCAGATCCACCGTTACAACGATTTGTCCAAAACCTACCTCAGCATGATTTTGGATGAGTGGCAAGCGCAGCAGCCTGATAGGCGCTATCTGTTTGTCGATATCAATCTCTCAACGGCGGAGGACCAGGCTTTTGTTCAGTCCATCCCAACCGATTTTCATCTCAAAGAAGCGCAGGTCACGCGGCTGATTGAACACGGCTACCAACAAGTGATGACACACCCAGAGCTGGCGCATTTCATCTATCAAGGCACTCACCCACAAGAGGCAAACAGAGAGTAATATGGCCCTATCGGAGACATCGGTGATCGACACCATCGAAGTGGTGGATTTTGTATCCTTCACTATCGCTATCATCCTACTTTTTATCGGTAAGTTCGTCTTATCGCGCAGTCGTGTTCTGCAAAAATACAGTTTGCCTGAGCCGGTGATTGGCGGCTTTATCTGT
>NZ_JCBDGX010000175.1:0-36912 GCF_059834345.1 Vibrio sp. R11-SG3-ISO3-SZ | reverse complement strand
GAGAAATTGTTCTCTGTACGGAATGTATTCTGCGTGAAATCATAAATGTGATAAATATCACGTTTGTCATTTTACATGTGCAAAAATGGCAATAATATCGCTGTTGAATTTTAAATTAACCACCCCAATGTCACGAAATTAATTTTATTGTGGCTAAATCTGCACGTTTTTTTCTGGCGAGCACGGATAACAGCACATTGAGCGCTTGATGTCAGTCACGTTGTCGCGTAGCACGTGAAAAGTGAGCTCTAGATCACATTCCAAATAACTCATTGGTATAGTTGCAAAAAGATTGATCCGACACTAGGGTCGTCAGCTTTCTAAAGCCTGATACTGCGGCGAGAAATTATTCTCAGGATGAGCTGTGTCATGCAAAAGTACTTGAAATTCATTATACCGATCGTGATTCCACTGATCGTTCTCGCCTTACCTCTGTCCGCTTTCCCGTTTGACGGATTTACGCTAGTACAACAACGTGTAACGGCGATTTTTTTACTGGCTGCGTTGTGCTGGGTATTTGAGCCGATCCCCATCTATGCCACGTCAGTGGTGATTATTGTGTTGGAATTACTGCTGGTTTCCAACAAGGGTATTTATTGGTTTCGCGCCAATGAGGGTGAGGCGCACTTTGGTACCTTACTCAACTACTCTGACATTATGGCGACCTTCGCAAGCCCAATTATCATGCTGTTTTTGGGTGGTTTTTTCTTGGCGATGGCCGCAACCAAATACCGGTTGGATGTGAACTTAGCACGAGTATTACTCAAACCGTTTGGCCATGATCCTAAGTATGTGATGCTCGGGTTAATGCTGATCACGGGCATCTTTTCCATGTTTATGTCCAACACGGCCACCACCGCGATGATGCTATCGATCTTAACGCCGGTGATTGCGCTGTTTGGCCCCAAAGATCCAGCGCGTGTGGCGTTTGCACTTTGTATTCCGGTCGCGGCCAATATCGGCGGCATCGGTACGCCAATCGGTACGCCGCCTAACGCGATCGCGTTGAAGTATCTGGTGGGGGAGAACAGCATCAGTTTTGGTGAGTGGATGGCATTTGGTGTGCCGTTTGTCGTGGTGATGATGGCGCTCGCATGGGTGTTAATGAACAGCCTTTATCGCGCGCAGCAGCAACGCATTGAATTGTCGATCAAAGGAAAATTCCTCAAGACGCCGAAAGCAATCTTAGTGTACGCGACATTCACTTTGACCATTGTATTGTGGTTGATGGGCTCTAGCCACGGTATGAACTCCTACACCGTGGCGCTAATTCCGGTCGCGATCTTCTCGCTCACCGGCATCATCAACAAAGAAGATTTGAAGAAGATCTCTTGGGATGTCCTATGGCTCGTTTCCGGTGGTATTGCGCTCGGTCTCGCGCTGGACAAAACCGGATTAGCACAAAGTGTTGTTCACAGTATTCCGTTTGATGCTTTCTCTCCTTACGTTGTCCTGTTTGGCGCCGCAATGCTCTGCTTGTTGATGGCGAATTTCATGTCTCATACCGCCACCGCCAACTTGTTGATGCCTATTATGGCCGCACTTGGCACCTCGATGACGTCACTGGCGCCATTGGGCGGTGAAGTGACCTTGATTCTTGTGGTGACATTCGCTGCATCCCTTGGCATGTCGCTTCCCATCAGTACGCCGCCCAACGCGCTCGCACACGCAACCGGTCACGTACAGAGTAACCAGATGGCAAAAGTTGGGGTGATTCTTGGCGTGGTGGGCGTGTTACTGAGCTTTGTGTTGGTGTGGATTTTAAATCTTGTCGGCTATGTTGGATAACGTCGTGGACGAGCTGATTTGTCACTATTTTTCAGATCCAGAACGCCAAATTGATTTGGCGGCGAATCAGGTGATCTTGCAACAAAATGGCAGTAACGATCGGCTCTACTATGTTCGAGAAGGTGAGCTTGAGGGGTTTGTTGAATCCGAATCCAAAGGCAAACGCATTAAGGTGTTTACCGCTGGGCCAAGTGCCTTCATTGGCGTGCACAGTTTTTTCTCCGGGACGTGGATGGCCTCCTCAACGGTCATCAGCAAAACGGACGTCAAACTGGCTTGGATTGATCGTACCACGGCAGCGGTGGAGCCTGAACGGTTGGGGCCGCTCAATGCGCAGTTTATGCCGGTGATGGTCAATGAACTTAATCGCCGCCAGCACCGAGCGACCCAAGAAGCGCTAGCCAAAGAAAAAGCATTGCAACAGCTGCATACCGCCGAGCAGATGACTACCTTGGGTCAACTGGCTGCGGGGATCGCCCATGAACTCAACAATGCGATTGGTGTTGTCAGTAGTAAAACGGAGCGCCTGCAACAAGAACTGAGTGAACTGCTTTCTGAGGTCAAACCTGCTTATAAGGCGCACTTTGATTTTGGCTTGCGGCAAGGGCAAATGATCTCGTCACGAGAGATTCGCCGTTTGGCAAAAAACATCGAGCAGCGCTATCACGTTGATAGCAAAACCGCCAGTGCGCTCGCACGTGCGTTGGCCAGTGATGAGGTGCCAAGCGAGTGGCTCAGCGATGTCGACTCTGCGCTCAAATATTGGCAGATGGGGCGGGGTATGCACGATTTGCGCAGTGCTGCGCGCCATTCTGTTGCCATCGTTAAATCGGTGAAGCAGCTTGGGCGTACGGACACTGAGCCGCTGGAGCTGCTCGACATCAACGACACCCTCAACAAAGCCCTTGCGTTGCTGCAAAGTGATTTACGCCGAGTGAATGTGCACTTGCGGCCTGCTCAATTACCAAGGATTCAAGGCACCTCGACCGAATTTGTTCAGGTATGGAGCAACATCATCAAAAACGCGTGTGATGCGATGCGCAGCACAGACGACCCGATGATTGAGATACACACTAAGGTGGTCAACCAGAGGATTTTGGTCACCATCGCAAACAATGGGCCAGAGATTGATGAGCCGACCCGGCGCAAAATTTTTCAGCCCAATTTCACCACCAAAAAAGGTGGTCTATCGTTTGGCTTGGGCCTTGGGCTTGCCATCGTTAAAAGAATCGTCAGCGAAAATGGCGGTAGTGTGGTGGTCAAAAGCGATCCTTCACGCACCATTTTTCGCGTTAAGTTACCGTTAGGAGAGAGCAATGGATAAGCTGAATGTCATTTGTGTTGACGACCAACGAGAAGTATTAAGTGCGGTCGTTCAGGATTTAGAGCCACTCAACCAATGGCTCACGGTGTTAGATTGTGAATCTGGTGAGGAAGTGCTGGAGCTAATGGATGAGCTTGATGCACAGGGCGAGTTTATCGCAGTCGTGGTCTCAGATCATGTTATGCCTGGAATGACAGGGGTAGAACTGTTAACCGAGATCACCAATGACCACCGATTTAAGTACACCAAGAAAGTATTGCTCACTGGACAAGCGACCCACACCGACACCATCACCGCTATCAACACCGCCGGGGTGAGTCACTATTTTGAAAAACCTTGGAGCGCAAAGGAATTGCAAGGGTGCGTGCGAAGCTTGGTGACAGAGTATCTCTTTGATATGGGACTCGATTATCAACCTTTTCATCAGCAGCTTGATCAAACCATCGTATTGAAACGACTCAGCTAGGCGCAAACAAAGCGTGAAAGTGCACAGGAAAATTGAATAACCTCGATGTTGAGGTTATGTTTATAATATTATTATAAACAGTAAGTTGAGTTGGCTATGGTTGGATATCGTCAGGTTAAAAAAGCGTCGTCGCGCTTCGCGGTGTATGTCATCCCGCCTCTGTTGATTTTTGTTGCCTCAGTCTACTTTGCTACGCAAAAAATTCACCAAACCTTGCAAGATATCGGTGACCATTACATGGTCACCTATGAGCGCATCATCAACGGTATTCTTGATGAAAACCGCGCCGCACTCATCGCGCCCAATCTCTGTCATGTTATTCAGCAAAACATGCGCTTTGAACGTGAGGTGGAAGAGCAGCAAACCCTCCGCAATGGCCAAGTGATCTGCTCATCATTGAGCAACACCAGTGCGTTGTTTCCGCTGACCGAACCGGTGGAAAATCAGACCATTGAGGTGGTGCCGCTCCCTAACTCTGTGGATGTCTCACTAGCGGTAATTAATTCACGTGTGATTGATGGAGAGATCTACCACGCAGTGTCGCTGGTGGATAGAGATTTTATGCGGGCACGTTTGGGCTATCTGACGGAGCCGAACATCAATACGGCGGTGTTAATCGTAAACGGCAAAGTTGCTCCTGCTGGTGCGAGTATCCCAAACAGTTGGTTCGTGTATTCGATAGAGTCCAGTCAATTTGGCCATCGAATGCTCGTCGAGGCGAGCAGCGAGTTAATTCGACAGACCACGCTGTATTACGTGAGTCTCGCAGTACTGGCGTTAATCGTGCTGTATATCGCGGTGTTTTTACTTAGAATTCAGCTGAGCGCAGAGCGCAGCATGTACGCAGAAATTAAGCTCGCACTGCGTCGCAATGAGTTTGTGCTCCATTATCAGCCGCAAGTGGATGCGGCGTGTGGTCGAACGGTCGGGGTGGAAGCGTTGGTGCGTTGGCAGCATCCCACTCGAGGTTTGATCTATCCGGATGTGTTTATTCCCGTGATGGAGGAGTTTGACTTAATCAATGAGTTGACCGATGTGGTGGTCAAGCAAGCATGGAATGATTGGTGCGATCGCCACTTTGATGCGCCGTTCCACTTAGGGATCAATTTCCCGCCGGGTTACTTTGCCTCAGCGGAGAAGCAACTATTTTTGGTGAATCATCACGACCAGTTCGCAAAGCGCAACATTGTATTAGGTTTAGAGGTGACCGAGCGTCAATTGCTTGATGGTCAAGCCCGGGAGGGTATAGCAAAGTTGCGCGAAAAAGGCCTCGAAGTGTTGATTGATGATTTTGGCACTGGACAAACCTCACTCGCGGTGTTGGAGCAGACCAAAATCGATGTGCTTAAAATTGACAAGTGCTTTGTTGATACCATCGGCGTCGACAGCGTGAGCGCACCAGTGCTTAACGCCATCATTAATCTAGCCAAAGCGCTCAACCTGACCATGATCGCCGAAGGGGTTGAGTACGCGGAACAAGCCGATTACCTTCTCTCACAAGGGGTCAACTTGCACCAAGGCTACCTGTACAGTAAACCTGTGCCGCTTGGGCAGTTAGATCTATAGTTGTGGCGTGGTTGAATGGATGTAGTGCGTCTAACTCAGCTAGGAGGCAAAACCAAGTGCACAAAATTGTCAGACGCTACGGTTTGCATCTCGGTATGGATGTCGCGTTTAGTGACGAAGAGAGTGCTCTGTATATTAATATTGGTAGTGGGTTTTAGGGAATAGCAAAGTCCCCCGTTACATGGCGTGACGGGGGGCTAAACTCAGTTAATCAAACCGAATGCTCGGGGCAGGGCCAAACTGATGTCTGGGACAAAGGTGATGAGCAGGAGAGTGATGATCAATACCGCGCAAAAAGGCAAAACTGCACGTATTACGCTCTCTATCCTTGCGCCGCTGACACTGCAGCCGACGAATAGCGCTGTCCCTACTGGGGGCGTCGCTATCCCGATGCATAGGTTGAAGATGATCATCATCGCAAAGTGAATCGGGTGCATACCGAGTTGAGTTGCGATGGGCATAAATATTGGCGTGAAGATGAGCACGGCAGGGGTTAAGTCCATAAACATCCCCACGATGAGCAAAATCACGTTCATTAGGATGAAAATAATAATCGGGTTGTCCGAAATCGATAACATCCATTCACTGATAAGATTAGGCAAACCGGTGAAGGCCATCGCCCAAGACATAATTGTTGATGCACCAATCAAGAACAGCATAATCCCTGTGATTTCAGCCGTTTCCACACAGATGGTTTTTAGCTCTTTAACGCCTAGAGTGCGATAACATAATGACAAGAAAAACGAATACAAAACGGCGATACACGCGCCTTCAGTGGCGGTAAAGATTCCCCCTATAATCCCTCCAATGACGACCACGACCAACCCCAAGCTCGGTATTGCCCGCCAAGTAATGGTAAGAATTTCTCTCGCTGTTTTTGGTTGCGACAAGGTTCGATAACCTTTTTTCTTGGCAATAAAGTAGGCGACAACCATACAGCTGAGGCCCATTAAAATGCCAGGCACATAGCCGGCGATAAACAGCGCCGCGATGGACGTACCACCACTGACGACAGAGAAGACGATCAATGAATTACTGGGTGGAATTAATAAGCCTGATGGACACGACGCTACATTCACTGCGGTAGCGAACGATTTGTCGTAGCCTTCCTTTTCCAGCTCTGGTTCTAGTGTTTTTCCTACCGCTGCCGCCGCGGCGACCGCTGAGCCGGAAACCGAGCCAAACAACATATTGGCAATCACATTCACATGTGACAACGAGCCGGGCATTTTTCCAACCAAGAGTTTTGCGAACTCGACCAACCGGTTGGCTATTCCACCTCGATTCATGATGTTCCCTGCCAAAATGAAAAAAGGAATGGCAAGCAAGCTGAAGCTATCAATGCCAGTCACAATCTTTTGACCTGCGGTCATGAAGGCCACGTGAGGAGGAAGGATAGTACACATGATCACCAGTGAGGACATTGCGATGGCGATCGCAATCGGAATACTGAAGCTGATCATGACGATAAAGAGGCATAAAAGCCAAAAACCTACAGAGATATCCATATCATTACCCTTGAATGCGTCGCTCTTGTTGGTTGAAGAGCAGTAAGGTGTTGAGAAGAAGGTAAACCAGCATTAACGCTCCTGAGAGCGGCAAAATGAAATAGACATAAGCCATCGGGATCTGTAGCGCAGGCGAAAACTGCAGCATCGTCCGACCAATGAGCTGGCTGCCACCTTTGATCATGGCAAGATAGATAAAGGCACACGACACCAAGTTGATGAGTAGATGGCAGTATTTTTGGTATTTAGGACCCACTGAACCGACAAAAAGGGTGATGGCCAGATGGCCATTTTTACCGAACAGATAACTGGCACCCAGCAGACCGAACCATATCATGGTGTACCGGGCAAGCTCATCAGTAAAAGAACTGGGATCGTTAAGTACGTAGCGACTAAACACCTGCCAAGTCACAGTAATGACCAGACTAATAATGGCCACGCCACACAGTATGAGTATCACTTTATCTAACGTCGTTTTTAACGTGTTAAGAGCAGAAACCATTGAAACTCCTATTTACAATGATTCAAAGTTGCAGCCCCACCGCGATGGTGGGGCTTGTTACTTTAAGGGGAAATCAGAGCTTTTGGATGGCTTCAATGTAGGTGCCTAAGACAGGATCTTGCTTGGCACTGTCTAACATCGGTGCGACTTTTTCGCGGAACTTGTCTTTGTCGACCTCAACAAATTTTACGTCCAATGTTTCGGCCAACTTCTTGTTCTTACTGTCGATATCAGCCCAGATCTTAATTTCTTCTTCCATCGATTCGGCGGCAGCTTCGCGGACTATGGCTTTCTGAGCGTCATTGAGGCTACTCCATGTCACTTCTGAAATCATGATGAGATCAGGCGTCATCATATGTTGATCCATGGAATAGTATTTCGCGACTTCAGAGTGTTTCATTTCGACTAAGCTGGAAATGTTGTTCTCTGCGGCATCAATTACGCCTTGCTGAAGCGCGGTATACACTTCCGTAAACGGAACGGGCGTCGCGCGTGCACCGAGCAGTCTCACCATTTCCATCATGGTTGGAGATTCTGGAACACGGACTTTGAGGCCAGCAAGATCGTCGGGGGTTTGAATGGGTTTCGAGCTGTAGAAACTGCGTGAACCAGAATCATACAGTGTGAGCCCGATGAACCCTTTTCCTTCGCTAGACTGGAGAAGTTGCTGTGCTGTCTCACTGCGCATAAAGGTATGCATATGGTCTGCATCACGGAACAAGAATGGGATAGAGATCGCTTTGTAAGTGGGTTCAAACGATTCAGCCAACGATCCGTTGATTTTCGCCATATCGATGGCGCCTGTCACGACTTGCTCTGCTTGATCTCGCTCTGACCCAAGCATGCCATTAGGAAAGATTTTCACGTCCATTTCGCCATTGGATTTTTCTTTCACTTTCGCCGCAAAGATTTCCATCCCTGCATGGGCAGCGCTCTCTAGGTTCATCGCGTGACCTAATGTTAGCGTTCGAGCTTGCGCACCGAAAGCCAAGATCATCGAGGCGGCAGCCACCGTCAGAATCGTCTGTTTCATGTTGTCATCCTTTTTATTTTGGTCGGTAGAGTGAAGCGTCTTTCAAACTTCCTCATCAGTATTTTCTTGAATTATTTGTAATACAATGACACAAAAGTTTATATGTGCGGCAAGCCAGCATAATTGAGTGGAATTTAAACTGAATTGTGATTTTACTCATATTAATTGTTGCTAAAATCACCATTTTTGGACTTTTTTTTTACTTTAATGCGTAATTTAGGCTGATTTGGTGGTATTTTGATCTGCGTGGCAAAATGCAACTTTATACTGTGAGTTACATTGGTTTTTTAGTTTTTGGTTATTTTTGAATAAAAATTGATCGATAGCATGTAGGACAATAACACAAAAAGGAGTGTCAAAATGAAACAAATGTTAGTGGCAACATCGCTACTTCTGTCCTTACCGACGTTTGCTGATGTGGCCAATAATGGTGTGAACTATCCCGTCCCTGCAGACAAGTTCGACATGCGCCACTGGAAGATCACCATTCCTTCAGACATTAACCAAGATGGCCGAGTCGATGAGATTGAAGGTGTCGCGATGATGAGTTATTCACACTCTGACTTTTTCTATCTCGATAGCCAAGGGCATTTGGTGTTTGAAGTGCACAATAAAGCCATCACCACCAAAAACTCTAAAAATGCTCGTTCAGAGTTGCGCCAAATGGCAAGAGGTGCGAACTTTGCCATCGGAACGCATGATCCTTTAAACAACTGGGCACTATCGAGCCATCCAGACGCCGAATCGTTCAGTGCTATTGGTGGTAAACTCGAAGCTACGCTCAAGGTTAATCATGTCTCTCTTCATGCTAAGTATCCAAATAAGTATCCCGCCTATTCTGTGGTAGTCGGGCAGATTCACGCTGAAAAAGACAACGATCAAATCAAAGCCAAGACAGGTTTTGGTCACGGAAACGAACCGATCAAAATTTTCTACAAGAAGTTTCCAAATCATAAAATGGGTTCAGTATTCTGGAACTATGAACGAAATTTAGCCAAAGACGATCCCAATAGAGAAGACATCGCCTATCCAGTCTGGGGTAACACTTGGGAAAATGATGCCGAGCCTGGTGAAGCAGGCATCGCCTTGGGTGAGTCATTCAGTTATCAAATTGAAGTTAACGGAACGACCATGTCTCTAACGTTTGAAACGGACCGTCATGACACCGTGACTTATGAGATTGATTTGAGTAAGGGGATTGATGACAAGGACTCACCTACCGGCTACGCAAAAGACGCGTTCTACTTTAAAGCAGGCGCCTATGGTCAATGTAGCGTTCAGGATAGTCACCCAATATGGGGCCCGGGTTGCGAGGGCACGGGTGATTTTGCCGTGGACAAACTCAACGGTGATTACAACAGCGTGACCTTCACAGAGTTAAAACTGAATGGCCAATAGTCTTAATAGACAGCGTTTCGATAGGTAAAGAGTTCGCCGTGCTCAGTCACGAGTGCCACTCATTCGCGTCTCAGACGGCGACTCTCCAAACAATTGACGGTAGCTACGGCCAAATTCTCCCATATGATAAAAGCCAAAGCGAAAAGCGATGTCTGAAATCGAACCATCCTCGAATGGCGCCTGTAGGGCACGCCTTGCTTGATTGAGCCTGACGCGCTTGATGTACTGTTTGGGTGACACCTGGCAATAGTGCTCGAAGGCGTATTGTAACGTTCTTCGGCTGACATGTGTCGCTTGGCAGAGATCACTGACGGTGATGGGGCGATGAGAGGGCGCTTGAGTGACGTAGTCGATGGCGCTCTGGATAAGACGTTGTTGCTGAGGGGCCGCCACCCGAGGGGGTGGCGCAGAGCTGCGAGATAGTAATTCGCTAATGAAATCACACAATAATCGCTGATGAGTGTGCGCTGACCATACATGCCTTTCTGGATTGAGCAGGACACTGAGGTAACGTCTGAGGAGATTGGCGGATGACTCGTCTGTGATTCCAAGTAATGCGGGGTTGAGACCGGAACCTTGATGGTCGGTTTCACACAGTACATGATCAAGCACTGACTGGTCAGCGACGATACCGTAGATGGCATAATCTCGCGGTGTGACGAGTTCAAACTCGCTGTTGCTATCACGCACGAGAATATCAGAAGCATTCATTGGCCGCTGGTTGACAGTAATCGCACTAGCCTCAACGCTGAGACCTAGCCATATCCCTTCTTCAATCGAGCATTGCTGACGAAGTGAACGATTGCTGTCTTCACGAAACACATGCAGATGACGAAACCGTCGCTCTTGTATCATCCCACTAAAATTCCCCTCGCTGAGTTGATCATACTCTTGATGCCAGTTAATCAATTGGCCTGCTTGCTGATTTGCATCATTACAGTGACGAGTGCACAAGTTTGGTTCACTGGTTGGGGTATCGAGATCCATCCTGTAATACTCCTAATCTCCACTTTGCGCCATTGTGGGGCGCCCATCATTAACTCATTGAATAAAAAGGGGTTAAAGATTGCCAATTCTTGATAGTTGATTGGAACAGTTTTCGCTTCATTCCTCTTAAACACACGCTTAAAGAGTTCATTCTCTTACTGGGAATGATGAAGAGAGCAAGAACTGCACCAATAGCCAAAAAGAGGTAATGGATGGCGATTTATCGACGGCAGCAAGGAACGACAGTATATACCTTTGCTTCACTGACGGAACTGATGGCCAAAGCGACACCTGAGCGATCAGGCGATCGTTTGGCTGGCGTGGCAGCAGAATCCGCCACCGAGCGCGCAATTGCGCAAATGACGCTGGCGGACTTGCCACTGAGCACATTTCTCGATGATCTTCTTATTCCTTATGAGGACGACGAAATCACGCGTTTGATCATCGATACACACGACCGTGAGGCGTTCAAGTTGCTCGCTCACCTGACGGTGGGTGGCTTGAGAGACTGGTTGTTGAGTGATGAAGCCGATAGCCACACTTTGACCGCCATTCGGCCTGGCCTAACCCCTGAAATGGTCGCGGCAGTGAGCAAAATCATGCGCAATCAAGATTTGATTCTCGTCGCGAAGAAGTGTGAGGTGGTGACGGCGTTTCGCAACACGATCGGCTTACCCCAACGTCTATCCACACGCCTTCAGCCCAACCATCCCACAGATTCACTCAACGGGATCGCCGCGACCATTTTCGATGGCTTGATGTATGGCAATGGCGATGCGGTGATCGGTATCAATCCGGCGACAGACAACGTGCCGCAAGCGGTTAAATTGATGACCCTCATGGATGATGTTATTCAACATTACGCGATTCCTACTCAATCCTGTGTTCTGACCCATGTGACCAACACCATCGAAGCGATTGAGATGGGCGCGCCGGTTGATTTGGTTTTTCAATCTATCGGCGGCACGCAGGGTACCAATGACACGTTTGGTATTAACCTCAATATTCTTAAAGAGGCTCAAGATGCCGCACTCTCGCTAAAGCGAGGCACAGTGGGCAACAATGTCATGTATTTTGAGACAGGCCAGGGCACGGCGCTGTCGGCCAATGCCTTTCATGGTGTCGATCAGCAGACTTGCGAGACGCGCGCCTACGCTGTGGCCCGTCATTTTGATCCGCTGCTGGTGAATACCGTGGTGGGTTTTATCGGTCCTGAGTACCTGTTCGATGGGAAGCAAATCATTCGCGCCGGATTAGAAGATCACTTTTGCGGCAAGCTGCTCGGGCTGCCGATGGGTTGCGACATCTGTTACACCAACCATGCTTACGCGGATCAAAACGACATGGATAACTTGCTGACGCTACTTGGTGTGGCTGAGTGCTCCTTCATCATGGGGATCCCTGGCTCTGATGACATCATGCTTAACTATCAAACGACTTCTTTTCACGATGCGCTTTATGCGCGAAAAGTGCTCGGACTAAAGCCCGCACCAGAGTTTGAACGTTGGTTAATGGAGATGCAGATCTTTGAAGATGTCAGCGGTGTGCGCCTCAGTAATCAAGTCGCGAAATCGTTTTCCAACGCAATGAATCGAATCCAGGGAGCGTAGTTGATGGGTAAAGTGATCAGATTTGAGTCTCATCCTGCTCGAGAAAGTGTGGTCGAGAATCCGTGGCAGAAACTGAAAGATTTCACCTCCGCACGCATTGCACTCGGCCGCTGCGGGAGTAGTGTGCCGACCAACGAATGGCTGTCGTTTAGTTTTGACCATGCCAAGGCGATGGATGCGGTGCATTGCGCGCTCGACATTAACAAACTGGCGCAGGACATTACTCAATCAAGCGTAATGACTTCCCAGATAGGACGCGAGCCCATTGTGGCGAAATCAAAAGCCAACGACCGCTTCGAATATTTGCAAAGGCCCGACTTTGGCCGTGAACTGAGCAAAGAGAGCATGGAGGTGATCGCGCAGCATCGACATGACCAACACGCTTATGACTTGGCCTTCGTTGTGGCCGATGGCCTTTCATCGGTAGCGATTCAGCGACATGCAGTGCCACTGCTGGAGGCTCTGCTTGTGAGACTCACCAGCCAACACAACGCGCCTTGGCGCATCGCCCCCATCACGATTGTTGAGCAGGGAAGAGTGGCAGTCGGTGACGATGTAGCCCAGTGCCTCAATGCCAATATGGTTGTTGTTCTGATTGGTGAGCGCCCAGGGCTCACTTCGCCGGACAGCATGGGGATGTACCTCACCTGGGGCGCCCAGCGGGGCAGTAAAGACTCTGAGCGAAACTGCATCTCAAACATTCGGCCGCAAGGTTTGAACTATTCCGACGCTGCTTTTCGCGCCAGTTATCTTCTTGAAGAAGCGCGTTCGCTCAAGCTGACAGGCGTTAATCTCAAAGACCGATCCAGTATGGATGAGCAGCAAGATGGCATGACGCTCGGCGAGCAACACCAATCAAACTTTCTAATTTCAAAACAGTAAAGGGAATCACTATGTCTAAACATCAAGAATACCTTGCCAAACGGCAACTGAAACGAGGCACTGCCGGTTGGGTGCTATTAGCAGGACTAGGGGTCTCGTATGTGATCTCGGGAGATTTCGCAGGGTGGAACTTTGGTATTGCCCAAGCGGGTTGGGGCGGTTTTCTGATTGCCGCTGTCGCGATGGCGGTCATGTATTTAACTCTAGTCCTCTCTTTGGCGGAAATGTCTGCCGCGATTCCAGCCGCAGGCGGTGGTTACAGTTTTGCACGACAAGCCATGGGCCCAACGGGTGGGTTTATCACCGGGCTTGCCGTCTTGATTGAGTACGCGTTGGCACCAGCGGCCATTGTCATTTTCATTGGGTCTGCCGTCAATGAACTGATCGGGATTGATGGGCCTTGGGTCTATGCACTCTTTTATGCCGCCTTTATCGCTGTGCACCTAGCGGGTGTTGGCGAAGCACTCAAAGTGATGATGGTGATCAGCGGTCTTGCGGTGTTCGCCATCCTGTTGACCGCCGCCGTGCTTATTGGTCATTTTGACGCCAGCAATCTATTCGATATTGCGCCTGCGAGCGCGCAAGCCACAGAGGCGGTGCCTTATGGTTGGTATGGTGTTTGGGCCGCGTTGCCATTTGCAATGTGGCTGTTTCTCGCGGTGGAAGGGGTGCCACTGGCTGCTGAAGAAGCTAAAGACCCCGCGAAAGATGTACCTAAAGGCATCATAGGCGCGATGTTATTTCTGCTGTTTACTGCGGCGTTAGTTGTGCTTTTGCTGGCGGGCGCAGTAGGCTCAAACGTGATTGGTAGCAGTGCAGTTCCGCTGGTAGATGCACTTAAACTGACAGGTAATCCGACGATAGCCACTATTGTCAACGTCTTAGGGCTTGCCGGTTTGGTCGCGTCTTTCTTTTCGATCATTTATGGCTACAGTCGTCTGGTGTTTGCTTTGTCCAGAGCCGGTTATTTACCGAAGAGCTTGTCACTGACGAGCAAAAATAAAGTCCCTTCTCGCGCGTTAATCTTCCCAGGGATCTTTGGCTTTGTGGTGTCATTAACCGGAGAGGGCGATTTGATCCTCGCTATGGCGGTAGTGGGTGCGACCGTGTCCTATGCGCTGATGGCACTCAGTCATATTCTGCTTAGAGTCAAACAGCCCGAATTGCCAAGACCATACAAAACACCGGGCGGTGTGGTCACATCGACGATCTGTTTGGTGTTGTCACTGATTGCCATGACAGGGGTGTACGCGTTTGATCCCTCTGCCTTTATGATGACACTCGGCTTGTTCGTGATTGGTGGTGCCTACTATGGTCTCTATAGCCGCAATAACTTAGTAGCGGGTACCGCAGAAGAAGAGTTCGCCATGCTCTCGATTGCTGAACAAGAGCTTGAATCGACCGCCTCTTGAGTAAACAGTTTAGATACTATGAAAGCCAAGCGGATTTAGCTTGGCTTTTTTACGTCTGGCGATGTGAGCGATTGCGTCGGCTACAGCGACGAGGGGGAGCCTTCTATATTTCATGGACACCGAAATTGAGTCCTACAACTTTCAGTTTGGACACCGTTTTGGTCACCAAACAATTTTTACTTAGCCACCATTTTGGACACCAGATGGACACCGAGCATTTTTGAGTATTAAGTTGATTGTTGTAGGTGAATAAAAAATGAATGTGTATGCACTTAGTAATTACGGGAGTAGGGTAAGAATTTAGGATTTAATCAAAACAAAGTTATATATTTCAATGGTTTGGTGAATATATATAATCTGTTTAAGCGCTAATGTCACAAAATTTGGACACCAAATGGTCACCGTTGCCTGTAAATTGTACAGTATCTATATCGCTGTTAAATTGTACAGGATAAAACCCAATGAAGGAATTGAAGAGCTTTGAGTCGGCACTTTTTGACAACGTAGAATTCAAGAAAATCGCGCTGAAGGACCTGTTTGCTGACGACATTCTAGAGCGACTTTACGGCGAAGCGAATCCTATGACACTGCTAAGAACTCAGCCTAAGGTAAACTTCAATGGTGAGTATTTATTCAATTTTTCGACACTTCAGTCGCCGATAATAGCGTATCCTTTTCGGCGCCATTTTCGATTCTTGGTTGGCAGTTTTACTGTTGATAATTTGCGTACAGCGGTCGCTCAAAAGCTAATTTCTCCTGATTGTCACCTGCCCGTTGTGGTCCTAAAGAAGAAGCCTACCACTTTTTCTAGATCGGTATAAGGCGTAGGCGTAGCATCTATCAAATAGTGGTATCCCGTTGGCTTTTCGTCTTTCTTCGGCCGACCACGACCTGAATAGATTGGCTCTTTAACGATGGTTGATTGTGCAATTCCAAGCAAATGACACTGGCTGGCGAAGTCGCCCATTGCTTGCTCGGCATCCACTGCGCAGGCAAACTTCTTTTTCATTAGTTGCCCCAGCGCTTTCTGCTCTTTGGTGATCTTTTTGTCTAAGTTCTTATAGAACGTTACCTCTTCTCGCTTGGTTGCTTGTTCACTATGAATCAACAGCCACTTCTGAGATACCGAGCCATAATCAGCGTCAACCCAGCAACCCGAGTAGCCATTACCGATACGGCTCAAGTGCTCTGGCTCAAGGTTCATTAAGGCTTCTTTGGCTGACTTAATGGTCATTGGAACACGCGTAATAAACTTCTGTTGTTGCTCATCCAGTGAACGAATGCTTTCTTCGGTGTATAGAGCGGCATCGGCGATGAAGTAGCGACTGTTTTGAGCTGCCTTCAGGCAATGAATATGCCGTTTAGTGACCTCTGAGAATGCCTTAGCATCATTGGTGTTGCCACTAAGCGCTTGCATGTAAACAGGTAGGCCTGCTTGGTTTTCACAAATCAGCTCAAGGACCACTTGATTTAGCTCTGGACGGTGGTCTCGGCTGTAACCTTTTACCAGTTTGATGGCATTAAGATCTTCGTCTTGGGCGTATTCACCATCGACATGGAAGCTAGTGATATCAAGGTGGACAGAGTCTGTTTTAAGTCCTAGCTTATCAACGACATGCTCTGCAATCGCTTGATAAAGCGCGGAGACATCTACTTCATATAAAGCATCTAAAGTACGTCCGAGTACATCGTCAGTTAAATGGTGCGCTGCAATGTCTTTAGCGAGCAACTTGGCAACAGGCTTTGTCTCGAAGAAGTCAGAGAACATATGCAACGTTCTACTGTGAAAGCCAAGGCCATTGAGAATCATCGCTAAGACCGCATCGCCATGCGAAACGTTGTGATCCGAGTACTTGGGAATGATGCGATCAATAATGCCTGGTAAACCGATTTCATGACAGAAAGCAGCAATTAGCCCTAAGTGATCTAGGCGCTTAATGACAGGTTGAGCAGCAGACATAATAAAGTGACCATTAAATAGCAGTAATAGATCAAAACTGGGGATCGCGGTCAAGAGGTCTACGGCACTAACATCTGTAAACGATCACTGGATCACATTGTTTTAATTCTGAAATTGGCTGCGGAATGACGGTTAGATGACTCCTATCTGCCTTTTATGGTTTAGAGTAAGAGTTTATACACATGCTATTAATATGATTTTCCCCTATGGTTCATATTAATACTTTGTTCGAATATGATAGCTGCCTCGAAAACTAGCTTACTCCTGAATCAAAGATGAACCTGACTCATAAAGACTACTTCAAGATTGCCTTCCCTTTCATTGTATCAACCGTTACGCAACCCTTGTTGGGAGCGATAGACACAGCGGTTATAGGTCAATTAGGCGTCTCAGAGCTTCTCGGTGGAGTAGCGGTTGGCACGGTGATTATGAATACCTTGTATTGGTTGTTTGGTTTCTTCCGCGTAAGCACAACAGGGCAAAGTGCGATGGCTCTGGGTAAGAATTGTCATACAGATCAAGCGAGTAGCTTATTTCGTCCGTTTGTTCTTGCCTTGTGTGTGGGGCTGTTCTTTATTGCTTTACAGTCGCTGATTTGGCGAGGCGCAGAGTGGATCATCGAGCCAGATGCCATCGTGGGAAAAAATGCCAGGACCTACTTTGACATTATGATTTTTGGTGCGCCATTTGTACTACTCAACTACACCATCATTGGCTGGTTAATGGGGCAAGCCAAAGCCAAAGTCACTCTGTTCACTCAGGTGTTTGGTAATGTGCTCAATATAGTGCTTGATGTCCTGTTTGTTGTCTATTTCGATATGGGCATTGCTGGTGTAGCAATAGCCACTCTGATCGCGCAAATTACCACGTTCGTAATTGGTGCCGCTTTGGTTGTTAAAACCTGTCAATTTTCACTATTTGATCATATTCGCATGACAAAAATGTCTAGCAAAGACCTCAAAATGATTGTCTCCTCGAATATGGATTTGTTGCTTCGCACCGTTTGTATTCTGGTGTTCTTTAACATGATGGCGCGCGTTGGCTCTCAACTTGGTTCTGATGTGTTAGCAACTAACGCGATCTTGATGCAAGTGACCTTTATTGTCAGCTACATGTTCGATGGTGTTGCGAACGCATCGAGTGTTTTTGCAGGAAAAGCGGTAGGGCAAAAGAATCCATCTCTGCTCGACAGTGTTATCAAGTTAAACACTCAGTGGACAACGGTGTTTGTTATTGTACTAACACTTATCATATTGCTGTTTAAACAGCAGATTGTGATGTTGTTTACTACGCTACCTGAATTGATTGAGCTTTATCAGGAAATGAGTCCTTGGTTGTTGGTTTTCCCATTGGTGGCGGGGTACGGTCTTACTTTCTACGGGGTCTTTACCGGAACGGGAACGACACGACCAGTACGTAACTCAAGCATTCTTACACTGGTCGTGTTCTTGGTCGTTCAGTTTATCTCTGTGCAATATTGGGGTAATCATGGACTATGGCTAGCTTTTACACTTTTCTATGTTGGGCGTTTTGTTTTATTAGTGCCATATATTGACCAAGTTAAGCAAAAATGCTTATGAGGTGAGGTTCTCTTGGCTAGATTCTCGTGGTAACATTGATATGTTATATTATTACATTATTGTGTTGTTACCTAGATGCCTCAACCTATACTTTCTGTCAATAAACTTTGCCTTGCTGATTCTAAGCGCATATTTTTCAGTGATATCTCTTTCGACCTGTGTGAAGGCGAAGTTATTGCCATTATGGGGCCGTCAGGTATTGGTAAGTCCATGCTGTCGAAAGCGGTCGCAGGGTTTTTGCCATCCGACATTTGTGTTGAAGGTAGCGTCGAACTAAACGAAGTGGAAGTCAGCGGACTAGCTATGCTGCAACGCGCGGTATTTCAACGTCCAGCCGTTATTTTTCAAGACGCTTTAAAAGCGTTGAATCCTTTGGCATCAGTAGAGCAACAGTTATGTTTAGCTCTTACTGGTAACAAAACACGGTTAAACTCAGCAAATAGAGAGACAGTCTTAACTCTGCTCACCCAATTAGGGTTTGTTGAGCCAGTTTCGATACTTAGTTTATATCCAAGCCAACTCTCTGGTGGTCAGCGGCAGAGAATTTGTATCGCAATTGCTTTACTCGGCAGTTCGAATCTCATTATCGCTGATGAACCAACCAGCGCCCTTGATCCAATAACTGAAGCTGAAATCCTCGAGTTGTTTCATACTAGCGTCAAACGGCGTGACATCAGCGGACTGCTGATAACTCATGATCTCTATTCCGCTTTGGCATGCGATAAAATACTGGTGATTGCTGATAACAGAGTGGTCGCTTACGGCGAACCGCGGCATGCCATTTCTCAAAGTCACCATCCTTTCTGCCAACAATTAGCAAAGTTACTCCCTTAACACTGTATTTGGAGCCTATTTTGAATAAGCAAGATCTGTCTATATCTGCTCAAGTCCGCTTTGAACAAGTGACTGTACAGTATTACTCCAAACCACGTTGGTTGGGCGGTAAACCATTTAAAGCGCTAGACCAATTAGACTTACTAATAGAAACCAACGATATTGCCATCGTTGGTCCGTCTGGTGCCGGTAAATCCACTTTGATTGAGTTGCTATTTGGTCTTAGACAACCTAGTTCGGGTGAGGTATATGTTTGTGGCTATCCGCTTTCTAAAAGTTCGGGTAAACAGCATCATGAATTGTGTAAACACATTCAACTGATCCCGCAAGAGCCGCAATCGAGCTTAAATCCTTATTACACGGTTCGTCAGATCCTCACTGAATCACTGAATAATATCAGTGGTCGGCAAGCGCAATACGAACAAGTAGAAAAAGTTCTTCAAGATGTCGGCTTAGATCTATCGCTTTTGGATCGTAATTCTCAGCAATTGTCTGTCGGTCAAGCACAGCGTGTTGCGATAGCGAGAGCGCTGATTGTCGAGCCATGTATTCTCGTCGCTGATGAGCCGACGAGCAGCCTTGATCCGGTTAGTCGTCAGCAGATTATTAATTTGTTTGCTGAGATACAAAAAGCCCGCCACATGCGACTTATTCTGGTCACTCATGATCTCGATGCAGCGCAGACGTTGTGTAATGACATTCTTGTTTTAGATAAGGGGCGTGTTGTTGAACATCGCGAATCGCAAAGTTTAGTAAGTAATCCAACACATTTTATAACGAAAGCGCTGCTAAGTGCTCAACACCGCAGCAATAAATTTACTATCGGAGAAGTATCCTATGCATCTTAATACTCCTAAATTAGCATTAACGCTGGTTTTAGGCTCTTTATTGACAGGTTGTTTTGATTCTGGCGAAACTCAACCAAAAGTAGAAAACGAAAAAGCAGAACAAGCGTCTGAAATTAGAATTGCGATGCTACAACCGCCAAGAACCGGACTGTCACCGCTATCAGATGATGCGTTTAAACTATCTCGTTGGAGCACAGCAGAAACACTAGTGAATCTTAGCGATAAATCTGTTGCAGAACCAATGCTAGCAACTGAGTGGAATCAGGTTGAAGACAACGTATGGCAATTCAAGATTCGCCAAGGCGTTAAGTTCCATGATGGTTCTGCTTTAGATGCCAAAGCTGTGGTTAACTCATTACAAAAAGCGTTAGATGCGGCACCTAAGCCACGTATCTTAGATGGTATCGAATGGCAAGTTAGCGAACTGGATGACTTCACGGTTGAAATCAAAACCACCTTTAATGACCCACTGTTACCAAGTCGTTTATCTAGTCCACAGCTAGCAATTTTGTCGGGCTCGGCATACAAGGAAAACGGTCGTGTTGTACCAACAAATACAGGTACAGGTCCGTTTGTGCTGACTGAAATCAATGGTACAAGCAGCGCTAAGCTAGAACGTTTTGATGGCTATTGGGGCGAAAAGGCTAAAATTGAACGCATCTTTGCTCAATATGTTCCAGATGGTTTTGCTCGAGCGGCAGCACTCCGTACCGGCGAAGCTGATGTGGTAGAAGCTGTACCTGTATCGCAAATTGCGACCATGGATCAATCCCAACTGCACGAAGTGGCGATGCCTCGTACCAATACGCTTTACTTAAACAACAAGTCGGACGTATTTAGCCAGATTGAACTACGTAAAGCAGCAACGCAAGCGGTTGACCGTGAGCAAATTGTTAAAACGGTTTATGAAAATCATGCCGATTTAGCGAAAGGCTTACTAGGTCCTGCGCTGGCCTGGGCAGAATCAGTACGACAAGACTATCCTCGTGCTGAAATGGTTGGTGAATATAAAGCGAATGGTGAAAAGATTACTATCGGTACATTTACTGATCGTGCTGAGCTGCCAGAAGTAGCGGTACTGCTTAAACAGCAATTAGAAGCGGCTGGTTTCGTGGTTGATTTAGATATCCGTGAGTATGCTCAGATTGAAAACGATGCGTTGGCGGGCAAGTTTGATGCATTCTTACTATCACGTGCAACTGTTTTGGATTCTGGTGACCCAGTTGCCTACATGCAAAGTGATTATGGCTGTAACGGCTCATTCAACTTAGGTCTTTTCTGCTCTGAAGAAGTTGATGCTGCGTTAAAACATGCTGATCGCCAGCCTTTGGGTGAATTACGTCAGAAAGCGATCATTGATGTAGAGAATAAAATTCTTGAGCAATTTGCTGCGATTCCACTTCTACACGAACGTGTTATTCAAGGCGAGAGTGCGACAGTGAAGGGGGTTCAGCGCGATCCGCGTGAGCGTCGTCTCGTTGATCAGTTTACTCAGGTAGACTAGTCAGATGGTGTTTCCTGTTTACATACGTTCAATTATGAACGCATGTATGCCTTGGCTATCTCGCATCCTTGCCCTTAGTGCAGTGGTCATATTAGTCGGATTGATGCCGGATATCGCTGGTATCGATCCTGCTCAGGCTATTTTGCGTGCGCGTGCTGGTGCAAATCAGTTATTGACTGCGGAAGCACTGCAATCCATTCGTGATGACCTGCAACTGGACCGCGGTGTTTATGAACGCTTGTGGGACTGGCTCAGATTAGCATTACAGGGAGATTTTGGCGTCTCCTGGGTGGATAGCTCGCCCGTTATGCAAAGTATTCAGCATACCGCGAAGACCTCATTATTGCTTATGATGAATGCGCTCGGTATAACCTTATTACTATGCAGCATTAGTGTGTTTTATACCGTCAATCGCTGGCAAAAGAAACGTCTTGATAATAACCACAATAGTTTGAGTTCGGTTTTGGTTTCTTTGCCTGAATACGTTGTCGCCGCACTGCTGATCTTGGTGTTTTCTATCTGGTTAGGCTGGTTTCCACCCTTTGGCTGGAACGGGGTGCACAACCTCTGGTTGCCGAGTTTAGCTCTGGCTCTGCCTGCAAGTGGGCTATTCAGTCGTTTACTCAGTGACAGCTTGAAACGAGTATTGAATGAGTCTTGGGTTATCACCTGGTTGTCTGCCAATGTTAGCAAATTGCAAATTTTGCGTTTTGCTCTGTGGCGAGCGCTGAGTAATCTCATTCCGCAAATCGCCATGATTGTGATTGGTTTGACAGGCGGTGCTGTTGCCGTTGAACAAGTCTTCTCGATCCCAGGTATTGGCCGTTTGATCTTAGGCGCTGCGAAATCCCAAGACTTGCCAGTGTTACAGGCCGGGTTATTGGTGCTTCTGGTCTTTTCTATTCTGGTCAGCAGTGTGAGTATTTTGATCCAACGCTGGTTGCTTGGTCATAGTGTTTCCAGCGGCAAACTAATCAGTAGCCACAGTACGTTCCGTTTTACGCAGAATAAAATCAAACGCGCGGTGAGCGGTACGATTATTGTTTTATTGGCGGGCTGTGTTGGCTGGGCTTTACTACGTGACCCATATCTGATTCAGTTTAGCCGTTTGGCACCACCTAGTTATGCAGCTCCATTTGGTTCGGATGCCGTTGGTCGCGATTTGTTAGCGAGAGTCGGTGGAGGGATGCTATCGACTCTGAAAATGGGTCTATTGGCGACATTTTTCTGCTTTGTAATTGGATTGCTGCTAGGGTTTGTTACACGTTTCAGCCAAGGGCTGATTGAGATAACAAAAGGCATCCCGTACATTGTCGCTGGCTTGCTCGTAGCTGGGTTGACAGGCATGAATCCAGACAGTGCGCTAATTGCCATTGTATTAGTTTCGTGGGCACCGTTAGCGGCGCACTGTTCAAGTTTGCTGATGGAAGCCAAAGCACAGCCATACACACATTTAGCGCCAACTTGGGGTACTACGCAGTGGCGCGTGCTGCGCTATTACTTACTACCTTATGTACTTCCGCCGTTAATAAGGCACGCATTACTTCGACTGCCGGTGATTACGTTAAGTTTAACCTCACTGAGTTTTATCGGCCTTGGTGTTAAGCCTCCAGAACCCGAGTGGGGCTTGTTAATTGCAGAAAACCTACCTTATATCGAGCGCGCACCCCAAGGTGTATTGCTGCCTATTCTCGGTTTGGTATTTGTTTCAATCGCGGTGAACTTAATCTTTGATGACTAACGGTTAGAAAAAGTGCTTTTGAGGCTGGATATTATCTCTAACAGTATGATATTTAGCCTTGTTCTTATCTATCAATTCTATTTCCAGAACTAATATTTTATTGTCTGGTAATACGTATTGGGGGCAGGCCTATCGGAGTTTGATAATTTGGTAGAAGTTAGTCAACGAGATATGATCATTAACTAAAATTTGATTTGGCAAATTTTTGCTATACCAGAAATTATTTGTTAAGACAGAGTGCTCAATGGGTCGTAACTCGGAATTGTCCAAAAGTGAGTTTCAAACATTGTTGTCGCTTTCGTTGGATAGCGACGTTGATTGAGCCTAAGTTTCGCTCTTTATTGTCAATATTGGATTCTGGTAGTCACAATAGTAACGTTACTTCGGAAATTAAAAAAGTCTCAAACTTTAATGTCCTCCAACAACAACCAATGCAAATGTAGACCGAGAAAACCTAACTAGTGTGCGGTTTTTTGCTTTTTACTCTATGCGGATTGATGAATATACATTCACCATCTGATCGCTATCTAAACAATACTTACCAGCCTAATATAGTTTCGCGGTTTGTCGAAAGAGCGATAAATGAGAACAACCTAAGAACCAAAATGACTCTTTGCAACTGTAATGAATGAGGTGACTTCTATATTTCAAGGACACCGAAATTGAGTCCTACAACTTTCAGTTTGGACACCGTTTTGGTCACCAAACAATTTTCATTTAGCCACCATTTTGGACACCAGATGGACACCGAGCATTTTTGTGTATTTAGTTGGTTTTTGTGGGTGAATAAATTCCGAGTTTTTATGCACTTAGCAATTGCTGGAGTAGGGTAAGAGTTTAGGATTAAATCAACACCAAGTTATAGTGATTAAATACAACAAAGCCCGCGTAATGCGGGCTTTGTGCTTGTTCTATAAGAACTAATATGGTGGATCCGGGCGAACTCGAATCGCCGACCCCCGCCATGTCAAGGCGGTACTCTAACCAACTGAGCTACGGATCCAAAATTTAATTTATTGCATGTTTATGCAAAAGGAATGGTGCGTCCGAGTGAACTCGAATCACCGACCCCCACCATGTCAAGGTGGTGCTCTAACCAACTGAGCTACGGACGCATTCCCTTGGAACGCCGAGAATATTAACCAGTCTTAATTCCCTGTGCAAGCCTAATTTCAATGATTTGAGTGCGTTTGCTTTATATCTAATCGAATTGGCGCCGTTTTAGACGCCGTTGGCGGTAAAGTGTGCATTGGGTCACGTGTTAGCGGCCTCGGCCGTTAAACATTACGCTGACGGTTTTCGTCGTGATCGCCATATCCATCAGTAACCAAGACTTCACTGACGACAAAGAGAGTGCGTAGCTGTGGTCGAATCCGACTTTACGGCGTACATCGTCGATGCAGGAGTCGTAGCCTTGGTTCACTTGCGCAAGGCCTGTGATGCCGGGCATAACGCCATAGGTGCGGTGGGCAAAGTAGGGAATAGCGGTCTCCAATTTTTGATAAAAGACTGGGCGTTCTGGGCGCGGGCCAATCAGTGACATTTCCCCTTTGATGACATTAAGCAGCTGGGGGATCTCATCAAGGCGGGTTTTTCTAAGGAAACGGCCGACAGGAGTGATGCGTGGATCGTTGTCGGTGGCCCAGACCGCGCCACTCACTTTTTCCGCGTCTTGATACATGGTACGAAATTTAATGATTTCGAACAGCGCCATTCGATCGGGGCTGGATTGACCTACTCGCAACTGCTTGTAGAGCACCGCCAAAGTACGAATTTGGGTTGCCATACCGACGCTCCTGTTTAGTTAGAGTCTTATTGCTCGGGTAGTGCGACATTAATGCAGCTTTGAATTCACAGGAATCGCCTGGCTAATGCGCAGCAGATTCATGATTTCCAGTGGCTGCCCGCTGACATTTTCAATACGCATTTGGCGATTCCGCTCGACTAAACGCTTGTACAAATACACCAGTGCACCGATGCCTGAAGAGTCGAGAAACTGCACGTCTTTAAAGTCCACTTCGATCTCCGTTTTGTTTTGATCGTCGATAATGGAGTCAATATAAGGCTGCGCACTGCGACTGCCTTCTGCGTCCATGTTGCCGTGAATAATCAGTGAAATTGTATTGACGTTGAGTTCTAGAGTTTGCATTTCCATGGTCATTCCCTCGATAAGTGTGTTGGGTTTTGTTTGGCTTATCGGTAGTAGAGCATGGAGCGTGCCAATTTTATTTCTTATATATTTTAATGAGTTAAGCTGATCTTCTGTCATTTCTCATTTTGAGAAATTCGCTTTTGTCATTTTGACAAGCAATTCAACTGCAATTGATAACGTTCTAAGTTTAGGTCAACATGAAGTGGCTCGAACGAATTTTGTTCACAGTTGCATAAGCTTGTAGGCTGAACAATGATGTGCGTAACGCTTTTACATGGATGAATGTTATGGATTTACGTTACACATTAACGGCTTTCGCCATCGTCACGGCACTGACAAGCCAAGCGAGTGAACCCACAGGTGCGGATCCCTGGCTGCAAATGCCACTCGCCAACAGTTATGATGCGAATGTCGATGTTGAGGCGTATTGGAAAAGTGAGAAACTCGATGGGATTCGAGCAATATGGACGGGTAATACCTTGCTGACTCGAAGTGGCAATCCAATCCATGCGCCAGCGTGGTTTACCGAGTCACTACCGGATTATCCAGTGGAGGGCGAGTTGTGGGCAGGGCGAGGGCGCTTTCACATCGTGCAACAGACAGTGATGGATACCACACCTCAAGACGCAGCGTGGAAACAGATCGACTTTATGCTGTTTGATTTGCCGACCTCGGCAGGCAATTATCAAAAACGCTATTACAACTTAATTGCCTTAGTCGAGACTATTGACCGGCCACACATCCGTTATGTCGAACACACGCCGATAGGCGATGAAGATGAACTGCTGCGCTACCTAGATAGTATTGATAGTGATAGCGGCGAAGGGGTAATGCTAAGAAAAATTACCAGTCGTTACCAAGCCGGTCGCAGCACGGACCTGCTCAAACTGAAAAAATATCAAGACACCGAAGCGCAAGTGCTTGGTCATAAAGTAGGTAAGGGAAAATACAAAGGCATGCTCGGCGCGCTGCTGGTCAAGCTGCCGAATGGTATAGAGTTTTACATTGGTAGCGGGTTTAACGATGAACAGCGCCGCAATCCACCACCCCTTGGCAGCACCGTCACCTTTCGCTATAACGGACTGACCCAAAATGGTGTGCCCAAGTTTGCGCGTTTTATTCGCGTCCACCAAGAGTAAGAGGTCTCACTTTCCAGCCAGCTATCAGCGAGGAGAGTCACCACACCGCGCAAACAGCTGCTGCCAATACTTAACGTGTTCTAGCGTGGCTTGGCGATACACCTGGTAGGCCGTGTCAATAGGGTACGCCGGGTCAAGAGGGACGTCAGCGAGAAAAGTGAGATGCGGTTCTAGCGCGTAGTATAGTTTGTCGTAATAGCTCAGTTCGGGTTGAATTTTCTCTATATAGATAGATTGGAATACGTTACGTAGATAGCGATACCGAGTGGTGTCACGTCCGGTGCCACACACAATCGCATCATCGTACTGATGCAACTGCTTGGTGATGGTATCAAGCCACAATGTACTGTTTTGCAGGGAAAACAGGAGATTCCCCAACCACAGTTGCTTGTCCAGCACCTCTTGATGAGGTCGGATTGGATGCGCGTATTGCCACGCAGTGCGTGGCTCTATCAATTCGGAAATGCCTGCCAAGGTTTGCAACGCACTGACAAAACGCTCATCTGGAAATCCGTTACTCGGTGAGAGCCAATCTTGAACTTGAAGTTGTTGTCGCATCGCATCGCTGGTGTAGAGCAAGTTAAACCAATGGCTGCTGAGTTGCGCCTCTTTGCTGGGTAAGAGTGTCGAGAGCGTCGATACGAGCGCAGGAGAAAGAGACTCAGCGTTGATGCAGCGTTGAATACCTCTTAATAACTCTGTTTGATAATCGAAATTGGCGAACTCGTCTTGCACTTTGCCCAGTGACGAATTTTTTTCAGCGATCAGATGAAAGAGCCCACATTTTCTCAATTCATAACTGTCGAGTAAGCCAAGGGTTGTGGCAGCGATGTCGACTCGAATGTCTGATTGCGCGGGGAGCGACCAATAAACCGCATCTGGCGGATCCAGCGCGGGTTTATCTTGAACATTAGCAACACGGCTTAAATAGTCGTCAAATCGTCCACCGGTAGAATGCGCGCCAAAGTCGCAGCCTGATAAAAGCGCGAGCCATCCTACCGCCACCAACCTCATTATGAGTGTTCGGATATGACGACCGAGGGATAGGGTCATCTTCCGTTTGTTCTTTGCTGTTTCATTGACATCATAGCGAGGAGTCATGGAATACTGTCTGGTGGTTTGATTGATAAGTTGTTACGTATGAGGCCAAGTATGGTTCAAAAAGACCAGCATGTAGCTGGTCTTAAGAAGAATACAGGTGATGAGCAAACACGTCCTTATTTCGATGCAAACTCTAACTGCAACTGTTCAGGTTGGCGGTGCATCCACTTGAGGCGCAGACCCAGCATCAAGGCAGCGGAGGACAAACCGACAATGAATCCCATCCAAAAGCCGTGTGCGCCCATGGGGTCGGTAATCCAATCGGTCATCGCGAGAATGTAACCGGTGGGTAGCCCTAATACCCAGTAGGCGATAAAGGTACGGTTAAAAATCGCAGACATGTCTTTATAGCCACGCAGCGCACCGGCAGCGACCACTTGAATCGCGTCAGTCACTTGGTAAATCGCCGCGAGTAGCAGCAGTTGCAAAGCAAGATCGATCACCGCACGGTTGTGAGTGTAGAGCAGTGCGATCTGTTCACGAAAGACGACAGTGAGGACGGCTGTGGCTAGTGACAGTGTCACTGAAACAATAATCCCGACACGAGAAGCCACTGCGGCGCCATCCACACTCTCTTCACCCAGCTTATGACCCACGCGAATACTGGTCGCAGCGCCAATGCTCATGGGCAACATAAAGACCAGCGAACTAAAGTTGATCGCCACTTGGTGAGCGGCGACGACCAAGGGCCCAAGTGGGGCAACCAACAGCGCGACGACCGCGAACAGTGTGACTTCAAAAAACATCGCGGCAGCGACAGGAAAGCCTAATTTTAACAAGCGGACTTGAGCAGCCAGCTTAGGCGCACACCACTGACCAAACACATTGATATGCGCTAAGCGTTTCGAGGTCACCACGTAGAACAGCAACATGGCAAACATGATCCAATAGACGATTGCGGTGGCAACGCCACACCCAACGCCGCCTAACGCCGGGGCGCCAAATTTACCAAAGACAAATATCCAGTTGAGAGGGATATTCAGTAAAAGCCCGAGAAAGCCAATCACCATCGCGGGTTTGGTCAACGACATGCCATCGGTAAAACTGCGTAAGGTTTGAAACAGCAAAAAGGCCGGAACGGCAAGCATCACCGCATCCATATAACCGATGGTTTTGGCCGCCATCACGGGTTCGACGTCCATTAGGCCTAAAATGGTTTGTGTTTGCAGCAACACGATCACAGTCGGCACGCTGAGTAGTAGCGCCATAATGATGCCTTGATGAATTTCAAATGGGATTTTGTGCTGACGACCAGAGCCATTGAGCTGCGCGACAACCGGCACTAACGCCATAAGCAAACCGATACCAAACAAGATGGTCGGTAGCCAGATACTGGCGGCAATCGACACCGCCGCCATATCGGTGGCACTGACAGCCCCGGCCATCACGGTATCGACGAATCCCATTCCGGTTTGAGCGACGGAGGCGATCAAGACAGGTGTGGCCAACTTGATGAGGGCTTTGGCCTCTGATTGATAACGTTGCACGGAAATCTCCAACTTACGGTCGTTATTATAATAGAAGTGAATAGTACGCTTGTGCGCGATGATAAAGAAGTGTCACACTAAGCGCCATCAAAATACGTATCAATACTGTCTTATCTTGCACACTGAGCAAGGTGAGCCCGACAAAACAGGTGGAAGTGATTATGTTTACGGGAATTGTACAAGGAACGGCGCAAGTTGTATCCATTGAAAAAAAAGAGAACTTTCAAACTCATGTGATTGCACTTTCAGAGACGATGCGAGAAGGACTGGCTATCGGCGCATCGGTCGCGCATAACGGCTGCTGCTTGACGGTCACACACATCGACGGCGCAAACATCAGTTTCGATTTAATGCAGGCGACGCTGCGTTTGACCAATCTTGGTGAGTTGAACGAGGGCGACCAAGTCAATATCGAACGGGCGGCTAAGTTTGGCGATGAAATTGGCGGTCATTCTATGTCGGGTCACATCAGTGCAGTGGCCAAGATCGTTGAGATCATTGATACGCCTAACAATCGTACTATCTGGTTTGAGTTGCCTGAAGAGTGGCTCAAATACGTATTAGCCAAAGGCTATATTGGTCTAGACGGTTGTTCGCTGACCATTGGTGAGGTTAAAGATTCGCGCTTTTCGGTGCACCTGATCCCGGAAACCATGCAGCGTACCTTGTTTGGCCGCCGTCAAGTGGGTGATTGCATCAATGTTGAGTTTGATCCGCAAACCCAAGCGATTGTGGATACCGTCGAGCGCGTATTGGCAAGTCGCACCTAACCTCGTTAGGCGATCGTGGATGACCAGTCCTGAGCGCTCGTTGCGTTCAATCCGTGCTGTGCTTTAGGCTCGAGCGTTAAAAAATCTGTTCATCATCGGCGTCGACTTGGAGCTCAACCGTATCGTGCAACTCGTCGACCATCATATTGAGATGAATCGTGTGACAACAGGCAGGGCAGTCATCATAAAAGTTTTGACTGCCATTGGACGCGTCGAGCGTAATGGCAATATGGTGCCCGCAATGAGGGCAAGAGATACGTTTTTCGGTGTATTCACGCATAACAGACTCCTTGCAACAAAACCGCCTTGGCGATGAATAAAGCATACGCTGACTTGTTGCTGTTTGACGTGAATTAAGTAAAAAATTTGACCTACTAAGGAAAAATCCCACCAAAGAAGTAGGCCGCGCAGAGTTTATCTACGCGGCCTTTTGGTTAGATTTAACGTATCTTCTCTACACGTAACGTCGAGGCGTAGAGATTAGTAAAGATCAGTAGCTGAGAATCGTGTTGATGCTTTTTTGTGCTTGCTCGAGATAGTGCCCGCCAAATTGGTTGTAGTGATTTAAGAGGTGGTAGAGGTTGTAGATCTCTTTACGCTCGGAATAACCAAGATCGAGCGGTAAAATACTTTCATAACCTTGGTAAAACTCAGGCTGAAATCCCTCAAACAACTCAGTCATGGCAATATCGCACTCGTGATCACCCCAATAGCATGCCGGATCGTAGCAAATCGGACCAAACACAGAGAGCGATGCGTTACCATGCCACAAATCACCATGAAGTAGCGAAGGGCTAGGGTGGTGATTGGCTAAGCGGTCGCGGATGACTTGGGTAAATTCATCAATATCGACCAAATTAATCCCTTTCTCTTTCATCAGTTGCAGTTGCCAACCGATACGCTGCTCTGCAAAAAAGTGGTTCCATTTTTTCGTCCACGGATTGGGTTGTAAGGTCGCGCCAATATAGTTATCGACATCAAAGCCATACTCTTTTTGTTCACCCCACTGATGCAAACGTGCCAGTTGCTGACCAAACTTGTAGCTGTTTTCGGCATCGTCGAGCGGCTTAGTCGGCAGATAGTTGAGGATAATAAAGGCGTGAGTCTTGCTTTTGCCGACGGCGATCAACTCTGGGACAAACACGGTATTGCTCTCACGCATAATACGGATGTTTTCCGCTTCAATTTCGAACTTAGGCAAAAATTCACGTGTGTTCACTTTGACGAAATAACGTTGCTCGCCATCAGAGATCATATAGCAATCACTGATATCGCCGCCGCTGATGCGTGTTTTTTCGAGGATCTCGAAATTGAACATTAGGGTATCGGAAAGGTGCTTAGAGATCGCTTGCCACATAATCTGCCCTCAACTCGTTGCTATAAATCCAGTTTAGAAGAGTTGACGCATAATTACTGGTTTCTAGTGCAAAAATTTCAATCATTTCGAGACTTTAAACGTACGATTAACGAAAGTGTGACCGTGCTCTAATCGAACAGTGAATTCCAGCTTGGTGCAAAAAATCAACATAAGCATGGATTCTTAGCCTGAATTGGTTGTGAAAGGGTAAAAAAATGACTTAGTATTACTACTGTATGGAACGACATAAGTAAGAGGGTGGATTGTGGTCGTTGACACAGATGGTTACTTAGCATTAATTGAACATTTAGCACTTAATATTGATATTTTCACAGCGGCTGATGGTGACACCGGAACAGAGAGCGTGGAAGACGTGGTGACCGATATGGTGGCAAGTAACATAATGGCCATTTTTGAGCAAAATCCTGAACTCCACTCCAGTGTCCGTTTCAAGTTACTCAAAGAAGCCGATTCTGTTGTTGAAGATTTGGGTGAAGTGTTGGCGGGCGTGTGGACCAAACCGGCGACCAATGAGCAAATTACCTTCCTTGATGAGTTTATTGCTCTGTTGAAAAACCTGTTCGATAGCGCTGTCGCCAAATACGACTAACGCAGTGATTCGAGCCTGTCGGTAGCGACAATAAATAAAACCGCCCAAATAGGGCGGTTTTGTTGTTTTGAAATGTTCAGTTTATATTGTTCTCATTAGACGCCATGCCTACGCTGGCGGCGTCTCGATGCGCCTAAAGTGCCAGAACTTCGAGGCCCAATATGGATTATCCAAGCGAGAAATGATTACGCCTTTGGACGTCGAGGCGTGCATGAATCGCTTGTTGCCCACATAAACTCCCACATGACGCACATTCCACGAGGTTTTGAAAAACGCCAAATCACCGACTTGAGCGTCTTGGTAGTCTATTTGTGCGCCGAGTTTTACCTGAGCTTTGGTTGTACGCGGAAGGCTCAATTCAAGCGCGTCGCGATAGGCTATCTGCACAAACGCCGAGCAATCAATACCAGAGTATGAGCTGCCGCCTAAACGATAGGGCACCCCCTTCCACTGCTCATAAACTTGCATAAATGACTGATTAACGGTTTGTTCGTGTGCGCTTAACGGCTGGTTAAGCGGTGCCTGCGCCGAGCGCTGTGGCGAACTGCTGCAGGCGAAAAGCGTGAGCGACATCAGTGTTGTCGCTATTGTGCTGCTGGGTATCCTTACGACTTTCTTCACATTCACTCCTGACACGTGGTTGTCATAATCACGTCATACACTACGCGCATCTAAACTTTTGTATGACGTCGGTTCCAAACTATGACTCAAAACAAACCCGCGACTGCGCACGCCAAACATCGTAAATCGTTATCACTGATTCAAACCATCAGTGCGGTGTTTCTCTCCATCACCATACTGGTGATCGTCCAGTCTGTCACCAGTGTGAAAGGCTTAGAGAGAGTGGACGCACAATTTCACCGCTTATCAAACCAAGCGCTGCCATTAGCGATGACAAACGCTAAGTTAACACAAACCATTTTAGACCAGCTCAAGCAACTGAGCTATGGCACACAAGTCGAGAGCCAAACGGAGTTGACGCAGATTCAAGAGCAGGTTGAACAGCGCATTAGCCAATCACACCAATATGCGCAAGATGTGTTCACTATTGCCAACGAGTTTGATCAAGCCATTTCCACTGAAGATCAAACAGCGCTGGCGGACAATATTGATCAACTGAGTCAGTTGACGCGACAAATTCTCGCAACACAAGCAGCCCTTCTTCAGCGTCAAGCGCAGATCAACACTGACGTCAGCGGTTTTCGTTATGGATTGAGTTCAATCGGTCCTGAAATGAACCGAATAAGCTCGTTTTTGGCGATAGACAACCCAGAATCAAGTGATGCGGCGAACCGATTTATTGCCAGTGCCAGCTCAATGGAGAGCACTTTTCTGGTATTGATGATGCAAGACAACTTGGATCAGGCCATGGACGAATACAAAGAGATGCGCAACCGGATCGCCGGCATCACCTTAGCGTACGATGACTTCGCTGAGTGGCACCCGGATGTGGTTGAGTTTGCCAGCTTGATCGCGCCGTATGAGATGGTTTTAGCGGGGTTTGAAGACGCTGGGGTCTTACAACAGATCCTAGACAAACTTGAACTCGCGGATACGCAAAGAGCGAACGTAGCAAAAGCGGCGGTATTGGCGAATCAAACCGTTACGCTTTTGAATCAGCTCTCAGACACATCCGAGGGGCTAATGAACGATAGCCAGGCGGTCGTCAACACGGCGATGAGTCAGATTGTCTCGACCATGTTGTTAAGTAGCGCCCTCTTAGTGACATTGGTGGTAGTCTCTTGGTTGGCACTGCGCAGCTGGACCAGTCGCGGCTTGAAGAACATTCTCGCTAGCCTCACCACACTCACAGAGCATGACTTTTCTCAATCGATTAGTTCAGTCGGGCCGTTTGAATTTAAAGAGATCGCCCGGAAGCTCAATCAAGTCGTTGCGTCAACCAATGAGTCTATTTCGACTGTGACACGCAACTGCGAAACCTTGTATCAAACCGCTGAAATCAGTCACAACGCCGCGGAGCAATCCAATCAAAGTTTAACTCAGCAAAACGAAGCGTTGGCGAGCATGGTGACCACGGTGACCCAACTAGAGGCATCGATTCGTGAAATCGCGCAGGTGACCAATGAATCTTACGGCGAGTCTCAAGCTGCAGCGCAGTTTTCAAGTCAAGGCGTCAACGCTATTGTCGATAATCAAGCCAGATTGCAATCACTAGAACAGACATTAAACCTGAACGAGTCTTCGATGGTCGAGTTAGATAACCGCGTCAAACAGATCCGTGAAATGGTGGATATGATCGCCGGAATTGCAGAAAACACCAATTTGCTGGCTCTCAATGCTGCGATAGAAGCGGCAAGGGCAGGTGAGCAAGGGCGAGGCTTTGCGGTAGTCGCAGATGAAGTGAGGAAACTGGCCAGCGATACTTCTAAGCAAACCACGCAAATTAGTCAGCGTATGGGTGAGTTGGTCTCTGCGGCGGAGAAGTCGCGCCAAGCCGTCGCTGATACTAGAGCGGAAATGACCAACGCATTGGCGTCGAGCGAAACGGTGAAACACACCTTTGCCGACATCGAACAAGCGGTTAACCAAATCAAATTGCGCGTTGAGCAGATAACGGTCGCCACTGAAGAGCAAGAGCGCGCCACCGCTGATGTGAGCCAATCCATTACTCAGGTCTCCGATCAGGGTCAACAGACCAAATTGCAGCTGGAATCGATGGTTGAAAGCTCAGAGCAAGTGGCCGACATTGCGGGCCAACAGCAGACGATGTTGCATAAGTACCGCTTGTCCTGAGAAAAATAATCGAAAGAAATATCGATAGTTAGGTTTTGGGACGGCGAAAGGGCTGAGACAGCATTTTATCCAGCCACTGCTCGCGTGCTTGGTTGAAGATCGGTAAACCGATCTTCACTTCATCGTGGCCCAAAGCGGGCTGGTCGATGTAAGTGCCAAACCCTCTATCCCATATTGAAAGAAAGAAGCCAAAGTTGGAGTGGGTCTCACGGGGGATGACTGAATGATGCACGCGATGCATGTCTGGTGTGACTATGAAGTGACGCAGCTTTCGGTCCCAATCAAGACGCAGCTTGGCGTTGCTATGATTGAACATCGCACTTGCATTGAGCAGAACTTCAAACACCACTACAGCAATCGGCGACACCCCCAGACCCAACACCAAGGCCATTTTAATCAGCATCGAAAGGAAAATTTCTAGCGGATGAAATCTCGCCCCGGTGGTGACATCGATGTCTTGATCCGCGTGATGCATGCGGTGCAATCGCCACAGAAAAGGGATGCGATGAAACAGGCGATGCTGAATATAAATGGCTAAATCGAGCAGTAACACAGATAGGACAACATTGAGCCAAGCAGGTACCTCCAGCCGATGCATGACGCCAAATTGATACTCGAGCGCGTACAAAGCAACGCCAAAAGCGAGGGTTGGCAGCAAAAGGCTAAGGGCGACAGAGTTAAACGCCACAAGCGTGAGGTTATTTAGCCAACGCACCGCTTTACTCTGGGTCAAGGTTTTACGCGGCACACACCACTCCCACAGCCCACACGCGAGCAGTACACCGATAAATACGCTGAGTCGAATAAATTGTGGGTCTTGCATGGCATCCTCTACATTTTCTACTTATACATCGGGGTGAGTTTTGATTGAATCTCCCATCATGCTAGGTACACTCTAGCTCCCTAATTTGACCTTGCCAAACATTGTATGAGAGTTCACGCGTTTCATCGCTTATATCAACACCGATTAGACCGCTCAACCAAACCGTTTATTGCACGCGGCTGCAAAGTGGTGCGCTGCCCTTATTGCCAAGTGGCGCAGTCGTATTGCCTATGCGCGCATCAACCCAACATCGAGTGTGGCGTGCAGGTTTTGCTCATTGTCTCAGATAATGAAGTGTTCAAACCAAGCAATACCGGTCGGTTAATTGCCGATACCGTGCGTGAGACGCATGTCTATCAGTGGCAGCGCACGGAGCCCGATCCTGACATGCTCGCCCTCATCGCCGATCCAAGCAACGCGCCGGTGTTGGTGTTTCCAGATGCCTACGTAGACGATAGTTCTCGTTTAGTCACACCGGAATGGATTCAAAGCCAAAGCCTCAATCAACCGAATAAGACGCCATTACTGATTTTGTTTGATGGCAGTTGGCGAGAAGCGCGAAAAATGTTTCGCAAATCGCCTTATTTGGCGCATTTACCCGTGGTTTCGCTGACACCAGAAAGCGTGTCCCAATACCTGATTCGCCGCTCTGACAATGAGCAGCACCTCGCGACAGCAGAAGTAGCCAGCCTATTGCTGGCGCAACTGGGCGAAGTCAAGGCATCTCGCACACTGAGCGATTGGTTTTCGGTATTTCGTGAAGCCTATCTACTGACCAAAAGTCGTGGTTTGGGCGATGCCACTCGACCAGCGCTGAAACATTTCATCGAACAGAGTGAAAATGAGAATTCGCTCTAAAAGCCACGGTTTGAGTGGCGATTGTCTGCGCACCTGGTTTTAAGCGACAACTAAATCCGTCATCGGTCACGGAATGTAGGCGTAGCAATATGGATAATGAGTCGATTTATAAAATTGATAACATTGATTTCTGGGAGAGAAACCATGTACTACGGCTTTGATGTGGGTGGCACTAAGATTGAGTTTGGTGCGTTCAATGAGCAGTTAGAGCGTGTTGCAACCGAGCGTGTGCCTACACCAACCGATAACTATGAATTGCTGGTCGAGACCATCGCTGGCTTGGTGAGCAAATACGATGCGCAGTTCGGCTGCGAAGGCAAGATTGGCCTGGGTTTGCCAGGTATGGAAGATGCCGATGACGGCACCGTGCTGACCGTTAACGTTCCTGCAGCGAAAGGCAAACCGCTGCGCAGCGATCTGGAAGCGAAAATTGGTCGTGGCGTTAAAATCGAAAACGATGCGAACTGTTTTGCTCTATCAGAAGCGTGGGACGATGAGCTGAAAGATGAGCCTTCAGTGATGGGCCTTATTCTCGGCACCGGCTTTGGTGGCGGTTTGGTGTACGAAGGTAAAGTATTCTCAGGTCGCAACCACGTTGCGGGTGAATTGGGTCATATGCGTTTGCCTATCGACGCTTGGTTCCACCTTGGTGACAACGCCCCGCTGCTGGGCTGTGGTTGTGGCAAGAAGGGCTGTTTGGACAGCTACCTGTCTGGTCGCGGCTTTGAGCTTATCTACGAGCACTACTTCCAAGAGTCGAAAAAAGCGATCGATATCATCACCGCTTACCAACAAGGCGAGAGCAAAGCCGTTGAGCACGTTGAGCGCTTTATGGAGCTACTTGCGATCTGTTTTGCCAACATCTTCACCGCCAATGACCCTCATGTGGTCGCACTGGGCGGCGGTCTCTCGAACTTC
>NZ_JCBDGX010000174.1:0-1733 GCF_059834345.1 Vibrio sp. R11-SG3-ISO3-SZ | reverse complement strand
CTTTATCCAGTGATACTGTTGGTGCTGACGAGCGGCGAAGCGCCATGCGAGTCGAGTTAATCGACTTCACAGCGGCAATGCCATTGCGCTCGATACAAGGGACTTGAACTTGACCTGCAACAGGGTCACAGGTAAGGCCAAGGTTGTGTTCCATCGCAATTTCCGCTGCCATACACACTTGCTCAGGGCTACCGCCCATAAGCTCAGCGAGGCCCGCCGCTGCCATCGAACAGGCGACACCCACTTCACCCTGACAACCCACTTCAGCACCAGAAATCGAGGCGTTACGTTTGTACAGGCCACCAATTGCGCCAGATGCAGCAAAGTAGCGGATGTAATCTTTTTCTGTCACGGTTTGAATGAACTTGTCGTAGTAGGCGAGCACAGCAGGGATGATGCCACATGCCCCATTGGTTGGCGCTGTTACGACACGGCCACCCGCCGCGTTCTCTTCATTCACCGCAAAGGCGAACATGTTCACCCAATCGACCACAGACATAGGGTCATTGGTCGTCTTTTCAGAGGTCAACAGTTGCTGACGCAACGCCGCAGCACGGCGCGGTACACGCAATGGTCCCGGAAGAATACCTTCGGTGTTCATACCGCGATCCATACACTCGCGCATGGTTTTCCAAATATTGGCAAAGTAAGTGCGAGACTCTTCATCAGAGTGCATTGCCGCTTGGTTTTTCATCACCAAGGTGCTGATGGATAGCCCGCTCTCTTTACATTGATTGACGAGCTCTTCCGCTGATGTGAACGGGTAAGGCACCTTGATTGGGTTGGCTTCTTCTTTACCAAAGTTTTCTTCGTCAACGATAAAACCGCCGCCGATAGAGTAATAGGTTTTAGAGTAGGCTTTCTCTTCACCAATCCAAGCATGAATCTGCATGCCATTTTCATGCAAAGAGAGGTTACTACGGTGGAAGTTCATTCCTCCGTCTCTAGGAAACGAGACGGTATGACAGTGCATGCCAACAGGAAGGCGTTCTGTTTTTTCAACGCGAGCGATAAAGCCTGGAATCGCGTCGATATCGACTTTCTCAGGGGTGTTGCCAGCAAGACCCATGATGATGGCGATATCCGTGTGGTGACCTTTCCCTGTCAGTGAAAGTGATCCATAGACGTCAACGGTGATTTTAGTTATGTCGCGCAATTTTCCCATTGCACGTAAGTCATCAATAAACTCTTTACCCGCCTTCATTGGGCCGACTGTGTGAGAACTAGAAGGACCAACGCCGATCTTATAGATATCAAAAACACTAATCATATTGATTACCTCAAAGTAAGCCTCCCGAGCAAGAGGGAGGCTTAGTATTATTCTATTTGTTTGCTATCCGTCCTGATGAATCAGAGCCCGGTTTATAGCGCGCCGTAGATTACAGAACTAATGGCAGCAAGACCACAGATAGTTGTGAAAATCTGTACAGGTGCAGAAGTTTTGTACTTCGCCATCGCTGGGACTTTTTGCATAGCAAAAACAGGCATCAAGAATAGGATGGCAGCGATCATTGGCGCGCCCATGGTTTCAATCATGCCAAGGATGCTTGGGTTAACAATCGCCACAACCCAAGTGGTTAGAACGATGAATACCATTGAGCCTTTTTCGATTTTGCTCACCGGCGTTTGTGAACGTGATTTGATAAGTCCAACTAAACCTTCATGTGCACCCAAGAAGTGCCCGAAGTAGCTTGAGGTGATCGCAGCAAATGCCACCAAAGGACCCATGTAAG
>NZ_JCBDGX010000173.1:0-2580 GCF_059834345.1 Vibrio sp. R11-SG3-ISO3-SZ | reverse complement strand
GGTTCGGTTGGCTCTTCAGCCACCTTTTCCGCTTCACCCTCATCCTCATCACGCTTTTCAATCACGCCATGGGTTTGTTTCCACACTTCCCAGCGCTCAAACGCCAACTCTTGCATGTTGGTGGTATGGTCGGCCTCGTCGACGATGTTCTCACCGACTAAGTGCTCGAAGATGTCCTCTAGGGTCAAAATCCCCTGAATGGTGCCGTACTCATCGACCACCATCGCCAGTTGTAAGCGTTTTGCCATCATCTGCTCAAAGGCTCTTGGCAGCGACAGAGTGTTGAGCAGCACATGAATCGGGCGCATCACGGAACCCAACTGTTTGTCGCCGTGGCCCTGCTGCTTGAGCTTATACAGCTCCAATCGATGCACAAAGCCTAGGATGTTGTCCTTTGACTGGCTGTAAATCAGCGGGCGCGAAAACGGCGTATCTGGGTAGGCTTTGAGAAACTCTACAATCGTCATCTCAGCATCGACACGAAACACCACCGGTCTTGGCGTCATCACTTGGGTGACAGGCACATCTTGGATGCCGAGCAAGTTGGTGAGGATCTTTGACTCCCCTTCGGCAAACTCACCGCTTTCACGGGCTAAGATCGCCATCGCGGAGAGCTCATCGCGCATTTTTGGCGCTTGATGACCGCTGGCTAGGCGCTTGGTGATTTGCTCTGAAAACCACACGAACGGCGTTAGGGCCCACACCATCCAACGTAAAGCAATGGCTGAGGCCGGTGCGAGCTGACGCCAGTAGGTCGCGCCTAGGGTTTTCGGCACAATCTCAGACAGCACCAAAATGCCAAGCGTCAGTACGCCAGAGAACACGCCCAACCACTGACTGCCAAACACCACCGCCGCCTGAGCGCCTGCACTGGCCGCGCCAATAGTGTGGGCGATGGTATTGAGGGTAAGAATCGAGGCCAATGGGCGGTCGATGTCCTGTTTTAAGGTTGCCAGTTTGCTTGCCGCAGGGTGACCTTGCTGGCGAAGCTGGGCAATGTAACTGGGGCTGATACTGAGCAGCACCGCTTCTAACACGGAGCAAATAAACGATACGCCAATCGCAACAGAGACGTAAATAATGAGCAGTAACATACAGTTCCTATAGCAAAAACAACCCGAAAATTGAACGCATTCGGGTAGCGTAGCATGGTATTGACGCCAGTGATAACCGACGTCGAAGCCCATTCTGAGGTTATAAATATGGCTAATTCACTGAAAAAACAAGCATCCGATCACAGTGTGAAAGTAACAAATTGTGAGTTGAAGCTCATATTATGGCTAAAAGTACGCCATGAAAGTCAAAGATCGCCGACAAACCTTTGCCAGATGGGGCATTTATGTTTTAGAGTGAGTTGAATTCGATAACCTATGAGAAGGGAAACCTAATGAACAAGACCCAATTAATCGACTTTATCGCAGAGAAAGCAGACCTATCTAAAGCGCAAGCTAAAGCTGCTCTTGAAGCAACTCTTGACGGTGTGACTGACGCACTTAAAGAGGGTGACCAGGTTCAACTAATTGGTTTTGGTACATTCAAAGTAAATCACCGTGCAGCGCGCACTGGCCGTAACCCTAAAACAGGTGCTGAGATCCAAATCGCAGCAGCTAACGTGCCAGCTTTCGTTGCAGGTAAAGCTCTGAAAGATTCTGTAAAGTAATCGACTTGTTTCATCTTCTATTGCCTTCCTAAGCACGATATTGAATCAATGACGTAAATCCGAGCACTCAGCGACAGGGTTTATGTTGTCAAATGTCATTAGGCAATGAAACAAAATGGGTTACACTACGCCAAGGTATCGATACCTTGGCGTTTTTTATGTCCGGTATTTTTCTGGCGTGTCCTTTCCTGCGTTGGTTTCTTGATATGAAAAGTCTTACTATGAAAAAGCTCATTCTTCCTCTCTTGTTGTCTTCATTGATGGTTGGCTGCTCGTCAACGGTCTCTACCCCTAATCTTGACCAGTTTTCCGAGTATTCTGGCGGCTCGGTGATGGGGGACACGACCAGTCTGTTTTGGTACACCGAATACCTCTCAAGCCCGTTTACGGCGGCCGATTACATTACGGCCGGGGAGTATGGTTGGTATAAGACTGATTACCGTTGGGATGAAGGTGAGCTGCGTGAGTTGATTCGAGAAGGTGAGCAACTGAGCCTGCAGCAGAGTAATGAGCAAGAACTCGTGCCATATCGTATTCATGCTCGCTTCAATAAAAACGGTGAGGCGATTTATCAGCAATACCGGATGGACGGCAAGGTGTTCCCGCTGCGCGCGTCCATGATGGATCAGTTACAGCAAGAGGCGCGCAATGTCGGTGTGCAAACCAAGCAGCAAGCGAAGCAAGGGATTGAGCTCCTCCAAGGCTACTGGGATGGCAGTGAGTTTGAAAGCTGTGAAGGGCGCAGTTACACCGAGATTGAGTTCAACCAGACGCTGCCGTCGTTTGTGGTGAGCCGTTTGGCGTCAATTGATAGCTATGTGGCGTTTCTAGGATCGACTCGCGGCAATCGTGTAGTGGTCGAGGAGTTGCTGATGTTGGCGGAAGATAGCCATGATTGTCTGCAGCGGACGGTGTTGGTG
>NZ_JCBDGX010000172.1:0-12691 GCF_059834345.1 Vibrio sp. R11-SG3-ISO3-SZ | reverse complement strand
TTAAAAATGTGCAACCCAGCGCGCGCGCCTACCGACTTCAACGCTGCGATGTGCCCATCCGCTAAATCCATCACATGAATGTAGTCACGCACTCCGGTGCCATCGGGTGTTGGGTAGTCACTGCCAAAGACCGACAATTTCTCTCGCCGCCCCACCGCAACTTGAGCGATAAAAGGCATCAAATTATTTGGAATGCCTTGTGGGTCCTCTCCCATTGAGCCTGATGGATGGGCGCCGACCGGATTGAAATAGCGCAGCAAGGTAATGCTCCAATCGTTTTCCGCCGCAAAGAGATCCGATAAGCACTGCTCGACCATGTACTTACTGCGACCGTATGGGTTGGTCGTCGCGCCTGTCGGTGACTCTTCGGTGATCGGAACGCTAGCCGGGTCGCCATACACAGTCGCGGAAGAGCTAAACACTAAGCTTTTCACGCCCGCTTTACGCATGCAGCGCGCCAACACCAAGGAGCCATTCACGTTGTTGTCATAGTATTCGAGTGGCTTGGCTACCGACTCCCCGACCGCTTTCAATCCGGCAAAATGAATCACGGCGGCAATGTCATGCTGAGCAAAAACACCATCGAGAAACGCCTCATCGCGCACATCACCTTGATGAAAAATCGGCTTCACCTTGGTGAGCGCTTCAATACGGTTCAACACTTCTTGATTGGCATTGCAGAGGTTGTCGATAATCACAGGCTCCATGCCTGCTTCGATCATCTGTACACATGTATGGCTACCGATGTAACCCATTCCACCCGTTACTAATACTTTCACTGTTTGCCTCGCTCTGGTTCGCAATCGCTCAGAAATGACTCTGCTTGCTCAAAAGTCTAGCAATCATTTGCGCCTAGTTTCCGTGATCAATTTCTCATTGTGTAAACGTTTCCACAAATTACTCACCGATAATGGATTTGACTGCTATCCGACCCTTTTCTTTAGCCCATCAGAAAGAGGGCATAAGGCTAAGGAAGCCAAAGCCATCAATATCTCTATTAAGGTCACAATCCCTAACTAAACTTTGTGAAACGTTTTCACAGAAGCGAAAAATTATGGACATTTTCTCATCAAGTAAGAATCATAACGAAGAAACTGATTTGCATATCCAGCCCAGCACCGGACAATTTGCGACTTTGCCTTTGCCAGCCCTACCGCACCTTGCAAACTCGCCAACGGGGCACCACAGTTAGGACCACCCATGCCAAATACGATAGATAAACGCATGAAGATCGTCGCGCTCACATGGCCGCTATTTGTCGAGATCTTGCTGCGAACAGCGCTCAATACCAGCGATGTCTTCATGCTCAGTGGTTTCTCTGATAAAGCCGTTTCGGCGGTGGGCGTCATCTCTCAACTCTCGTTCTTTTTGATCATCGTCTCGTCGATGGTCAGCAGCGGCACGGGTATTTTGATTGCGCAATACAATGGTTCAGGCCGTGTACAAGATTCCGCCCATGTTAGCGTCGCCAGTATTTTTCTTTCTACCCTCGTCGGTATCTGCCTGAGTGGACTGTCTATCTGGGGCGCTTACGCGTTTCTGCCGCTCTATGGATTAGAAGCTCAGGTCGAACAGTACGCCCAAGAGTACCTGCTGATCAGCGGCGCGATGACTTTTAACGTCACCCTCGGCATCGTGCTGACCACTATTTTGCGCAGTAACGGCTTTTCCCGCTCTCCGATGGTGGTCAACTTGGTGTGCGGCGTGCTCAATATCATCGGTAACTACATCGCCCTTTATCAGCCTTTTGGCTTGCCGGTCTATGGGGTGCAAGGGGTGGCGATTGCCACTGTCGTCAGTCAGGTGCTCAGCACCGTGATCCTCTGGGCGGCGGTTAAACGCTCTGGCATCGAGATACCTTTTGCCGAGTACCGAGCCATCCCTCGCGTTATCTACTCACGCATCATCAAAATTGGTGCCATGAATGCCGGAGAAGTGCTCTCTTACAACATGGCGCAAATCTGCATCACCTTTTTTATCGTCCAGATGGGTACTGCCTCATTGGCCGCCTTCACCTACGCACAGAACATCGCTCGCCTCTCCTTTGCCTTTGCGCTTGCCCTCGGGCAAGGCAGTCAGATTCAAGCGGGCTACTACATAGGCCGCGGTTGGATTGACTCGATTTTGTCTCTAGTGCAAAAGTATTTTGTGGTTGGCTTTTGCGTCTCGACGCTGTTGACGGTCATCGTCTACTTGCTGAGCGATCCCATCATCGCGCTCTTTACTACAGAGCCGGAGATCGCCGCCCTAACCGCGACCTTGATTGCCGGTTCGATCGTGCTCGAAGCAGGGCGAGTCTTTAACCTCATCTTTATCTCGGCGCTCAAAGCGGCTGGCGATATCAAATTCCCAGTCAAAATGGGCATCATCAGTATGTGGGGATTCGGGGTCGGTATGAGCTATGTGTTTGGCGTCTACTGGGGCTATGGCGTGCTCGGTGCCTGGATGGCGATTGCACTCGACGAGTGGTGTCGCGGCATCATCATGGCAAGGCGCTGGCGCTCAAAAGTGTGGACACGCTACACCCTTCAGTGATCGACCATTTGTCATCAGTAACCAGACCGTCGTTAAACAACAGGGATAGCGCTCGCTATCCCTATTCATATTTATCCCCTACACCTCGTCAGCTTGAGCGTTGCTCAACGACAGTGTCACCTGATAGCGATAGCGTTTATCACTCAGAAGATAAGCCTGATGCACGCTAGGCGTCCACGAATCGTCACCGCCCACGCCCATATGCGCACCATCAATTCGCACGTAACAGGTGTCCCCTTTGGTTAACTCGTGCGTATGTTTGGCACTGGCTAAGTTGCGCAAACTGTAGCGACTGACGGCAAAATGAAATTGCCCCTCGATGAGCAACTCACCTACTTTGGCCTGCGTGACATCACAGCGCAAGCCGTTATCGCTTGGGAAAATGTACGGCGTGTGCATCGCATCCAGCGATTGTTGATAGCGTCCAATGTGCGCAGAGGCTAATCGGTCCGGATAGTTCTCATGTGGGCCGCGGCCCAGCCAAGAGACCTGTTCTATAGACTCGTGATGCTCGCCATCGTACAACGCCACCTCTAAACCGATACGCGGCAGTGGGGGTAGATGCTGAGCAAGCGTCACATCGACATCCAAACTCACACAGCCATCACTGGCCACCGTATAGCGCCACGTCGAGCGAATCAGCGCCTTACCTTGATGGGAATAACGCTGCTGACTCACCACCACAACTCCTTGCTCAGCTTGATACCATTCAAACTGCTCAAGCTCTCGGGTCAATGAATCGAGCCCTATCGACTGCCAACGCGCAAACCAAGAATTGGGGTCGAGCTTGTTGGCTTCACTGGTGCCAATATCATTATCAAGTGGAGCCCGGTAGAAGTTATCGATGATCGGTGCGGTCAGCTTTTCGCTGTCGTTGACTTTCCAACTGCCGATCGCGCCTATTGATTTGTCAAACTCGAGCGCAAAATCATCACTGTAGACCAGCAAGGCTTTTGCGCTGTCAGAGGTATTGATAGCGCCAACAGGCTTGATGTTCGGGCTCGGTAGCGCCGTTTCAACTGAGAGTTCCAGTTGCTCGATGGCGGTCACATGGCCGGCGCTTGCCCAAGCGGTCTCTTGACGAAGGCGCACCTCTAGGTTGAGGTAATACGGGGCGCAGCGACCACTGCTGATGGGCTGCTCGCTCAAGGTTACGCTTTGCGTCGATTTTGCCGCCAAATTGAGATCAAGCTGACCACGGTGCAGCACCTCTCCTTCACAAGTGACACTCCAATCAAGTATCTCGTTGTCACTGGTGCTAAACAGGTACTCACTCTCTACCTCGATCACTAGTGGCTGAGTCGATAGCAGGCGGAACTGGTAAAACTGCTGCGCTTTTTTGACTTCCTGCAGGGTGGGATGCGCGCTTCTATCCGGGAATAGCAGACCATTAATGCAAAACTGACGATCATTAATTTCATCACCAAAATCCCCGCCATAAGCCCAATACGTTTGGCCATCCGGCGCTATCTTAGTTAGACCTTGATCGACCCAATCCCAAATGAATCCCCCTTGCAAGCGCGGGTTATCTCGAAACGCTTGCCAGTAGTGGGTAAAGCTGCCGAGGCTGTTACCCATCGCATGAGCGTATTCACATAAAATCAGGGGGCGCGTCTCATCAGGCAGTGCAATGGATTTACGAATCCCGACACGCGGCGTGACCTGTGGTTGATGCTTCACGACTGGCAGATCCCAATCGACCCGTGCGTACATCGGACATAGGATGTCGGTCGCGGCGGTCATCGCGCCGCCGCCTTCATATTGGACAGGTCGAGAAGGGTCACGCTGTTTGACCCATTGATACATCGCATGATGGTTATTCCCGATCCCCGACTCGTTGCCAAGCGACCAAATGATGACACACGCATGGTTCTTATCGCGCTCCACCAGCCGAGTGATACGGCGCAGGTAGGCCGGTAGCCATTCACTGTCGTCGGACAAGCGGCACATCGGAAACTGGCCGTGGGTTTCAAGGTTGGCTTCATCCACCACATAGAGACCATACTCATCGCAAAGTTGATACCACAGAGGATGGTTTGGATAATGCGCGGTACGTACCGCATTGAAATTGTTCTGCTTGAGCAGTTGGACGTCGCGGAGCATATCTTCTCTTGCCATCACATGACCAAGCTCTGGATGATGCTCATGACGATTGACGCCGCGGATGAGCACCGCTTCGCCATTCACTTTCAGCTGACCGTGCTCAATACGTACCTCACGAAAACCGACCGAATACGCCTCACAATCTATCACCGTGTCATACTCATCAAGCAAGCTGACAACGGCCCGATACAAGTAAGGGCGCTCTGCGCTCCACAGTATCGGCGTTTGAACGTCAAGGGCATGTTGCGCTTTATCGCTCCACGGCCCTTTTTCATCGACAAACTGTAATCCGGCCGTGCTGACTTGCTCTGCGACCAGCTGCTTTTTGTCATCAAACAGACGCACACGTACGCGATTGGCGACCTCTTTTTGCGATAAAGTGGTCGTCACACCAAGCGTGGCCTGGTGAAACCCTAGCGCCAACTCAGTGCGAATCTCCACATCTTGAATGTGCAGTCGCGGTTTTCGGGTTAAGGTGACATCACGGAAAATGCCGCTTAGCCACCACATATCTTGATCTTCCAAGTAGGAACCGTCGCACCAACGCATCACCATGACCGTCAACTGGTTGCGTCCCTCCTGAAGATAAGGCGTTAAATCAAATTCGGCGGGCAAACGGGCATCTTGCGAATAACCGACCCACACACCATTGCACCACAGGTGAAAGGCACTGTTGACGCCATCAAAGGTGATCCACGTTAACTCATTGGGCTGTGGCGACACCTCAAACGTGGTGCGATAAACGCCGGTCGGATTGTGCTTAGGTACGATTGGCGGCGTGTCCGCAAACGGATATTTCACATTGGTGTAAATTGGCCGATCGTCAACCTGCGGCTGTAACTGCCAGTTGGATGGCACCGTGATTGGCGACCAAGCGCTGTCATCAAAACTTTTCTCAATACACGCTTCTGGCACCTCACTCGGCGCCGAGAACAGCATAAACTGCCATTGACCATTCAAGCACATTTGCTGGGCAGACCCTCTCCCTTGCAAGGCATCGTCTTCGTTTTGGTAAGCATGGAAAGGGGCATGTGCGGGCAGAACATGATGGTGGGTGACGTGATGATTTTCCCACTCTCGCGCTGCCAGAATATCGGCAAAAGTTCTCATAACAACACTCTTAATCTCAGTGATAAAAAAGAGCGCACTGACTCGAGAGGCCACGAGTGGAGCAGTGCGCTCAGTCGGCTGACTATGGCAGGTCTATGTACAGGGGAATAGACTCGCCGTCAGCGTATCAAAACCTTATTTGAAGGTGCGTTTGCTGACCTTATCCAGTTTTTGCAAAATGTCGTCGATGCGATCAGGGTGAACCATGAACTCTTGGAAACCCTTCATCCCTTCTTTCGCCATTGCAGGATCGGTATCTCGGTCATAGAACTGCGCCGTACCTTCCGCGTTCGCCAGCATTTCCACCCCTTTGTCTAGGAACGGATCCGCTTTCGCTTTCGCTTTGTTGTTAGTTGGGATCTGCAACAACATCTCGTTGATCAATTGCTGGTTTTCCGCACGAGCGACAAACTGAAGGAACTTACGTGCGTCTTCTTTGTTTTTCGCTTTTGATGGGATGTGAATCGTATCCATCGGCGCGTCTTCCGCCATCGGAACCGAAGGGTCGATCACCGGGAATTGGAAGAAGCCCATTTTGCCATCCAACTCTTTCGGGAAGTTAGGGGTAATGAAGTTACCCATCAGATACATCGCCGCCTGACCGTTGTAGAGGAACGGCTGCGCCTCTTGCCAAGAGTAAGACGCATGGTTTTCTAGGAAATAACCAGGCTCCACCAACTGTGCCCAGTTCGCGAAGGTTTTCTTCACTCGCTCATCGGTGTAAGGCACTTTGCCGTCCATCAACTGGATATGGAAATCGAGGCCGTTGGTACGTAAGTTGATGTAATCAAACCAACCCGCCGCCGTCCAAAGATATTTAGTACCGATGGTGAACGGTGCCACGCCATTCTCTTTCAATGTCGCCGAGGCTTTAAGTAGATCGTCCCACGTTTTTGGCTCAGCAATACCGTACTGCTCAAAGATGTCTTGGCGGTAGTAGATACCCCATTGGTAATAAGTGTAAGGCACACCGTATTGCTTGCCGTTGACCGTCATCGCGGGCGCCGAAGCGGTGAAGTCTTGCTTCATGTTGTTGTCTGTCCAGATGTCACTCACATCTTCAAACAGGCCACGATCAACGAAGGTTTTCATACGGTTACCCGCATACCAGAACACCACATCCGGCGGCGAAGTGACCAACCAGTTGCGGATGGTCGTTTTGTACGCTTCATGATCGTAGAGGTTATATTTGACTGTGACATCCGGGTACTCTTGCTCAAATCGCTTGATGATTTCAGCCCACGCCTCTTTAGGTGCAGGGTCTGAGGCGTCAGAGTTGATCACCAAAGTGCCTGCCCATGCGGATGTCGAAAGAGTTGCACCGAGTATTGCGGTAGCAGCAAGGTGTTTCACGTATTTCATATTCAGGTCCTTGTTATTGAGCCTAAGGCTCTTGGTCCAATTTATTGTTTTGTTGCTGTGTAGAGTCTGTTACTGCATAGACCTGCTGGTGAGCCAAATGGGGGTTTCGCCCACCAGCAATTTGTTGATCCTATTATCCTTTGGTCGCACCTAGGGTTAAGCCGGCGATGAAATGACGCTGCATGGTAAAAAACAGCACCACAGGTGGAATCGCCGCAACGATCGCGCCTGCCGACATCAGCTGCCAAGACGCCAGCCACTGACCTTGCAGTGAGCTAAGCCCCGCAGTAACCGGACGGACTTCATCACTTTGCACTAAGACCAATGCCCAGAAGAAGTCGTTCCAGATGAAGGTGAAAACCAGCACCGCCAACGCCGCTAATGCTGGGCGAACCAAGGGCAATACTACGTGCCAGAAGATCTTCCATTCGGTGACCCCTTCCACGCGCGCGGCTTCAATCAAGGCATCCGGAATACCGACGATGAAATTGCGCATAAACAAGGTACAAAATCCGGCTTGAAACGCGATATGGAAGAAAATAAGCGCCCAATGGGTGTCGTAGAGACCAAAGCTGATGGTCAAATCGCGCACTGGGATCATCAGGATCTGGAAGGGTACAAAGTTACCCGCGATGAACATCGCGAAGATCCAGATGTTCGCCTTGAAGTTGTACTTCGCCAAAGCAAAGCCCGCCAACGTTGACAGCGCCACCGCCCCGGCAACCGCAGGCAAAGTGATCATCAAACTGTTGATCAGGTATTGGCCCATTGCGGTTGAGGTAAAGACTTGAGTGTAGTTTTCGAGAAACTGGATTTCGCTTGGCCAGCCCCAGTAATTACCAGTGTTGATGTCTTCTATCGAGCGAATCGAGGTCATCATCACCGCAATCAATGGCAGTAACCACATCACGATCGACAGTGGCAACGCGACGCGATAGCTGATATTGACAAAACGGCCAGATTTTTGAATCGGTTGTGGGTACATTATTTTTCACTCCTCAACATACGCCATAAGAAGTACGCGATATACACATCCATGATGAGGAACAACACAACGGAAACTGCCGCGCCATAACCCATTCGGTAGTTAAAAATGGACTCTTCATACATCTGGTAAGCCAATACCGTCGAGCTGCCCCACGGGCCACCGGCTGTCATGGTGGCAACCAAGTCAAATGAGCGCAGCGCACCAATCACGGTGACCACAATCGCAATGAAGGTCGCAGGGCGAAGCTGCGGCAACACCACGTACCACAACATGCGCCACTTTTTCGCACCGTCAAGACGCGCCGCTTCAAGCTGCTCTGGGTCCAAGTTGTTCAACCCCGTGAGGTACAAAATCATGCAGTAAGAAATCTGCGGCCACAGACCGGCGGCAATGATGCCGTAGGTGACGTAATCTTCGTTGGCCAAAATAGAAACCGGCTCGAAACCGAGACCACCCAACACAATATTGAACAAGCCAAACGACGGGTCATAGAACCAAGCAAACACCAAACCGACGACCACTTGCGAAATAACAAAGGGGAAGAAGAACAGCGATTTAACAACACGAATCCCTCTCACCTGTTGGTTAAGAAAGAGCGCGATCGCTAAACCAATCGGCGGGGCGAGCATAAAGAACACTAGCCAAAGGAAGTTGTTTTTCAATGAGGTGTAAAACGCATCGGAATCAAACAACTCACGATAGTTGTCTAGGCCGACCCATGTTTTTTCACCTAGCCCATCCCATTCAAAGAAACTGAGCCAAATACTGTCTAGAATCGGATAGATAACATAAACGGCAAAAATCGCCATCGCAGGCGCTAAAAACAGCCAAGGGGAGAGCTTGGCACTCACCCGAGATTTACGTCTGGCTGAGGGGAGACGATTTTCTGGGTATATCGTTTTCACAGATTGCTCCATTTTGTGTGACTCCTTGTCACATCTCGTCGTTTCTGTTCGTTAAAGTTTCACTTATATAAAGTAGACAAAAAGAAACCAAAAGATGAAGTTTTATCGCATCTACGAATACATATTAGCCATCCACTTTATTTTATATAGGGAGAGAAATTGATTTTGTAAACGTTTCCACAAAATTCACCTATTTTCCTCCAAAAACCATGACAAGGATCAACTATTGCCATTGAGCAACTAACAAAAATCGCGGAAAAGCGTATGTTTTAGACAGAAACAAAAAACAACTCACGTTAAACGAGCGCATTCGCTCATAAAACGAAATTTTTAAGCCATATGGGCAAGGAGTATTTATGGCTGACATCAGCTTAAAGAAAGTCATCAAGCGTTTCGGTGACGTTCAAACCATCCATGGTGTGGATCTTGAGATCGACAATGGAGAGTTTGTGGTTTTTGTTGGACCATCCGGTTGTGGTAAATCGACCCTGCTTCGTCTTGTGGCTGGTTTAGAAGAGATCACCGAAGGCGAAATCAGTATCGACAACCACATCGTCAATGACGTTGATCCTGCCGAGCGAGGCGTGGCGATGGTATTCCAATCTTACGCCCTCTACCCTCATATGACTGTTGAAGAGAATATGGGCTTTGGCCTGAAAATGAACGGTCACCCTAAAGAGTACATCGACAAGCAAGTGAACGGCGCGGCGAAAACGCTACAGCTTGATCACTTGTTGCAGCGTAAACCAAAAGAGCTCTCTGGCGGTCAGCGTCAGCGTGTCGCTATTGGCCGCGCCATTGTACGTAACCCCAAAGTGTTCCTTTTTGATGAGCCCCTCTCCAACCTCGATGCAGAACTGCGCGTCGACATGCGTCTGCAAATCGCCAAGCTGCATCAAGATCTGCAAAACACCATGATCTACGTAACGCACGATCAAGTCGAAGCCATGACGCTCGCCGATAAAATCGTCGTCCTGCGCGATGGTCGTGTTGAGCAGGTGGGCTCGCCGCTAGAGCTCTACCACAAACCGCAAAACGAATTTGTTGCTGGCTTCATCGGCTCACCGAAAATGAACTTCATTCCAACCCAAGTCGAGCAAGCCAATAGCTCTGGCCTGACCTTGGTAAGTCAAGACGGCAAGGTATTCCATCTGCCCGCGGTGCAGCGCGCACTGCACGCTGGCGATAAAGTCACTCTCGGTATTCGTCCTGAACATTTAGAGATCAACAATGACAACCCAGTGCAGATTGAGTTCCAAAGTGAAGTAGTCGAACGGTTGGGCAACAGCACCTACATGTTTGGTCAATCTTGTGGCGTTGATGGGTTCAAAGTACACCTACCTGGCGATCAAGAGGTCACTAAATTCCAAACTATGGCGCTAAGCTGCAAACAGAGCGATTGTCACCTATTCGATGGCCAAGGCATTCGCATAGAGTAAGGCGTTTTAACTCCTCACGTTGAACAGGTCAGCCCTTTGGCTGGCCTTGTTTGTTATCCCCTCTCTTTGTCACTCGTATTCACTCACCCAATTTGTTACTGAGCTTTTCAGTGCCAATCTTTGTCATAAAAGTGACATATTCCATTGAGACCATGACGCCCTTACTGACAAGGCCAACCTTCCTCTCTCTATAATGCCTTGTTTTTCAATCACACTAAGGATGCGTTGAGCAATGCTAGCGATTTTCAAAACCTTCTTTTGGCTAGGCTGGATTAGCTTTGGTGGCCCTGCCGCCCATATCGGTTATTTTCGTCATACCTTTGTAAAAAAACGCCGATGGCTCAGTGATGAGGAATACGCGCAAATCGTCGCGCTCAGTCAGTTTCTACCCGGCCCAGGTTCAAGCCAAGTCGGCTTCGCGTTAGGCTACAAAAAAGGCGGATTGCTTGGTGCCCTTGCCGCCTTTATCGGCTTTACCACCCCCTCTATCGTGATCATGTTGGCGCTCGCATTGGTCAGCAGCCAAGTCACCGATGCCACGTTGTTTCAACATATCGTCCACGGACTGAAGTTACTGGCAGTGGTTGTGGTCGCCGATGCCACCTTAGGGATGTACAAGAACTTCTGCCAAACTCGCCTAAGCGTCAGCCTCTGCGTGGCGACTGCGATCGCACTGCTCGTTATGCCGAGCATTGTCACCCAAGTGATGGTTTTGTTGCTGGCCGCTGCGATTGGCGTAAAGTTCTTAGGCCGCGAAACGTCAACGCCGCCGAGTGCCTTTACTCCAAGCCTATGGCCTCTCGCATTTTTTGCTGTGCTGTTCATGGGTTTACCCTTAGTCGCAGCACGTTCTGATGCATTGCAGCTATTTAATGACTTTTTCCAAGCGGGTAGTTTGGTTTTTGGTGGCGGTCATGTGGTTCTGCCACTGCTGCAAGAGTTGGTCGGTGATAGGCTGTCACAAGATCTCTTCCTCACCGGGTACGCCGCCGCACAAGCCGTCCCGGGTCCGATGTTCACGTTTGCCACTTACATCGGCTACGCCTTACTGCCGAACGCGCCGATTTTTGGGGCTCTACTGGCCACCCTCGCGGTCTTCTTACCCGGGTTTCTGCTGCTCTTAGGCGTACTGAAAAACTGGCAATCGTTGGCGCAAAGGCCCGCCGTGTCAGGCGCGTTGCAAGGCGTGAATGCCGCCGTGGTGGGATTATTGTTGGCGGCCTTGTATCAACCTGTGTTTAGTAGCGCGGTTTTATCTTCGGTGGATCTGGCGCTCGTCGTGCTCGGTATTTACTTGATGAAACAATACAAACTACCGATTGTATGGATGGTGGTGCTCTTTATGCTTTTAGGCGCGGTGGTCGGCCACCTGACCCTCTAGTCGTTCTCACAGGGTTTGCGAGCGTGCAAAGCGCTCGCAAATGTATCGCTACATACAACACAATGCCAGACGGCTCACATCTACACCGTTCGCTTCACCTTGAAATCCTCTGTTTCATCACATCTTACCAGTTTGCCCCCTAGGATTCGCTTCACTCACTTTTCATTTACATGCTAAAGTTAACAAGCTGTTAACAATAAAAATAATGTACCCATTTGCCAATAACACGGAGTTAGAGAATGATTCAGCCTAACGAGTTACGCAAACCGTCCTGTGCTCTCCCCCCACCGAACGAGATGATTTTGAAATGGGCAGAGGAACGCCCTAATCAGGTCTATCTAAAACAGATCATCAACCGCCAGTTTGTCGAATACACTTACGCCGAGGTTGCAGACAAAGCGCTCAGATTAGTCTCAGCACTGCAAGCGCTAGGTCTTAAACCACGTGACAAAGTCGCACTGGTATCGAAAAACTGCGCCGAGTGGTTCATTTGTGACTTGGCGATGATGTTGGGCGATTTTGTCAGCGTGCCCATCTTCCCGACCGCCGGTGCTGACACGATTGAATACTGTGTGACCCATAGTGAAAGTAAAGCTCTGATTGGCGGCAAACTCGATGATGCTGGCGCCACTCAGGAAGTAATTGATGGTCAAGCAGGCTTGATCACTATCGCGCTGCCCTATGACACTGCGCCAAAGTGCCAACATCAGTTCAACGACTTAATGGCGCAGCATGCTCCAACGGATTTTCGTGCCGAGCACTGCGATGATAAGTTAATGTCGCTGGTGTATACATCAGGGACATCGGGTCTACCGAAAGGGGCAATGTTGACTTATGGCGCATTCAGTTGGTCTGCGCAGCAGTTGAT
>NZ_JCBDGX010000171.1:0-1601 GCF_059834345.1 Vibrio sp. R11-SG3-ISO3-SZ | reverse complement strand
ATCGACCAAAATCAGTTCACTGTACTTTTTCTGCTGCAAGTTCAATGGCTTAGCTTGCTGCTGGTGTTTGCGACGCTTTTGGCGCGCCTTTCTAATCATCTCATCCATGGTATGACTCCCTAGCTAACTGTGGTCAAACAATTGTTCAATTTGACCGCAGTTTCAATGTAGCAGTTCCCTCTTTTTGCTCCATTGAATTTCCTATCTGCTGTGTAAAATGATCGGATTTTGTGATCCTGTTTGAAAGCGCAGCACCGATCGCTTGCAAATAAGAAGGGTGAAATGTGCTCAAGATAGTGCCCTATCTCGGACGAGTTTTGTCGTCCCTATTACTGATTATCTCGCTTAACGCATCCGCTGATATGCCAAAGCACTCTGTGTCATAACTCAAGGTTCTATCAAACTGCTCCAAGAGCCTTTTAATTCTCTCTTGCCACCCCAACGTGTGAAGTATGCCCTATGATGTTAGGGCAAAAAGCAACGTTGGATAAGGAATTAGAATGACTAACCAATACGTACCACCTAAAGTTTGGACAATGGAAGAAGGCAACGGCGGACAATGGGCCAGCATCAACCGACCAGACTCAGGCGCGCGCCACGAAAAAGCCCTACCCGTTGGCGAGCATCCGCTACAACTGCATTCTCTGGCGACGCCAAACGGACAAAAGGTCACCATCTTACTCGAAGAACTGCTTGCACTCGGTGTGAAAGAGGCGGAGTACGACGCTTACTTGATCAAAATTGGTGACGGTGATCAGTTTGGTTCTGGCTTTGTCGAAATCAACCCAAACTCAAAAATCCCGGCCTTAGTGGACCGTTCTGGTGAAACGCCCATCAACGTCTTTGAATCGGGCCACATCCTGCTTTACCTCGCAGAGAAGTTTGGTCATTTCCTACCTAAAGATCATGCGGCGAGAACCCAAGTGATGAACTGGCTATTTTGGCTGCAAGGCTCTGCGCCTTACCTGGGCGGCGGCTTCGGTCACTTCTATGCGTATGCACCAGAGAAATTCGAGTACCCGATCAACCGATTTGCGATGGAAGCCAAGCGTCAGCTCGACGTACTCGACAAAGAACTGGCGAAGCACACCTACCTCGGTGGTGAAGAGTACAGCATCGCCGACATCGCCACCTGGCCGTGGTATGGCAATCTGGTGTTAGGTCACGCCTACAATGCCGCCGAGTTCTTAGACGTCGACAGTTATCAGCACGTCAAACGCTGGGCGAAAGAGATTGAAGCGCGAGAGGCGGTGCAGCGTGGTCGTATCGTCAACCGTGCATGGGGTGAAGAGTGGGAGCAGGTGCCTGAACGTCACAGCGCGGCAGACATCGATAAAGTGCTCGCACTGAAACCTTAATTGTCCTCGACCTCCTCTACTGAATAACCCATTCAGCTCATAACCAAGGCAAAGTTTGCCTTGGTTTTTTTGTGTTCAATAGCCAATTTTGGTGAGAACCAACTTGTGATCGGAACCGTTGGGTGTCGACAGACTTTCTCTGTGGCACAAACGCCGCCCAGCATTGGCCGATTGTAGCCACAGGTGATCAATGGCAATCATGGTTGATGCAGGCGTTGCGACTTGTGCGCCCCAATTAGGCCA
>NZ_JCBDGX010000170.1:0-41647 GCF_059834345.1 Vibrio sp. R11-SG3-ISO3-SZ | reverse complement strand
GCCTGACGCAATGGCTTCCAAGGCGGTCGACACGCGCACTAAGTCGCGAAATAAGAAGCTCACCAACCAAGAGACCAGTGCGATGACCACTGCCGTGATCACCAGTGACGTCACCACCAGCTTGATCATCAACTGATTGAGCGCCGCTTCTTCAGTCGTCACATCCATCTCAATGGCAAAAATCCAAGGGGTGTGGGCAACGGATTTGAAATAGTACAGCTTCTCTTGATTGCCTTGATGTAAACGATGTATCGATCCGTTGTCTGCTGCTTGTTTGATGTCTCGCAAAGATAATCGGTCGAACAACTGACTGACCGGTTTGAGCAGCAAGTTTTTATCAGGATGAGCGAGGAAGTTACCATCTTGTGTATCAATCAACATCGCGTGCGCATTTTTGCCTACATTGAGGTTGATGACGTCGTTAATCAGCTGATCAATCAGCACATCGGCCCCAACCACACCACGTAGCTGCGTACCCTGCGTAATCGGTTGAGCGATCGTCACGAGCAACGCATTAGTGATTGCATCTTGGTAAGCCGTGGTGATCATCTGGCGTCCTGCATTCTTGGCATCAATATACCAAGGTCTGACTCGCGGATCGTAGTCGGCACGATTGCGGTCAGGGTGAGAGCGGAACATCTCTCCCTTCGGTGTGCCGTAGAAAATGTCGTCGAAGCCACCAGCATTGCGTGCTTGTTGCAGATAAGGCACAACATTCTCTTCGCCCACGTATTGATTGAAGGCAGACGCAATATCCTTACGGATCGCTATCCAGTCGGCAATACCGGAGGTCGCCGCATTGGCGATACTTTCTGCACGGTCTTGTACACCTTGATGAGTTTGATTGGCAAGTTGCTGGGCAGACAGCCAAGTCAAGACGCTGGCCATCAAAACAACGGCCGACAAACTAGCAATAATGAGTTTTTGTTTGAGTGATAACTTCATGGTTCGCATTGAGTGAGTAAATAAACATCGCGCGCATTCTATAGGCAAAATAGCACCTATGCACGTGAATTAAATTTCGCTCATCAATTAGCTAAACTATTGTTATAACGATATATTTTTGACGTCATTTTTTAATCGATCAAAAAAGCCGAGGGGTTAACCTCGGCTTTCTCTATCAACGTAACAGAGTAAGATTACACTTGCTCGTCATCACCGTCATTCACATCCGGTGCGTCAGTTGGCGCGCTCACTTGTGCTGACTCATCTTGCTCAGCATCTTCGCCATCGATGATGTCTGCTTGTTCGATTTCATCGATACGTTGTAATCCAACGACCGATTCATCTTCAGCGGTGCGGATCAGAGTCACACCTTGTGTGTTACGACCGACTTGGCTCACTTCCGCCACACGAGTACGTACCAGTGTACCGGCATCGGTGATCATCATCATCTCATCGCCTTCTTCTACTTGAACAGCGCCAACGACTGGGCCGTTACGTTCAGAGACTTTGATAGAGACAACACCTTGGGTCGCGCGACCTTTAATTGGGTATTCCGCCAATTCAGTACGCTTACCGTAGCCGTTTTGCGTCACAGTGAGGATATCGCCTTCGTTCGCAGGAACGATCAGTGACACCACTTGGTCATCATCCGCTAGCTTCATACCGCGCACACCTGCTGCGGTCCGGCCCATCGCACGGACTTTATCTTCACTAAAGCGCACCACTTTGCCCGCTTTAGAGAACAGCATAATGTCGCTTTCGCCGGTAGTGATATCCACACCAATCAGTGAATCGTCATCACGCAAGTTCACTGCAATCAGACCATTTGAACGAACATTGGCAAATTGATCCAGTGACGTTTTCTTCACTGTACCATCGCCTGTCGCCATGAAGATGTATTTGTCTGCCGAGAACTCATCAACTGGCAAAATAGCGGTAATACGCTCTCCCTCTTCAAGAGGCAGAATATTAACGATTGGCTTACCACGTGCTGTGCGTGTCGCTTGAGGCAATTGGTACACCTTCAAACGGTAGGTCTTACCGCGAGTCGAGAAGCAGAGAATATTGTCATGCGTATTGGCGACAAGCAGACGCTCAATAAAGTCTTCTTCCTTCATCTTGGTGGCGCTCTTACCTTTACCACCACGACGCTGAGATTCGTAATCACTCAGTAGCTGATACTTCACATAGCCTTCGTGAGACAGGGTTACCACTACGTCTTCACGAGCAATCAGCTCTTCCATGTCGATGTCATGGGTAGCCGCTGTGATTTCTGTACGACGAGGATCGCCGTAACCATCACGTACCGCTTCTAACTCTTCACGGATGACTTCCATCAAGCGCTCAGTGCTAGCCAGGATGTGCATAAGCTCCGCGATTTCATCTAGAAGTGCTTTGTACTCATCAAGAATCTTCTCGTGCTCTAGACCGGTTAGACGGTGTAAACGAAGTTCTAGAATGGCTTGCGCTTGAGTTTCTGTTAGGTAGTACAGACCATCACGGATACCGTATTGATCTTCTAGCCATTCTGGACGTGCGGCATCAGTACCAGCACGCTCAAGCATTGATGCAACGTTACCCAAATCCCAACCACGCGATACCAAGCCCACTTTCGCTTCTGCTGGTGTTGGTGCGTTTTTGATCAGCTCAATAACTTCATCGATGTTTGCAAGCGCAAGGGATAGCGCTTCAAGGATATGCGCACGTTCACGTGCTTTGCGTAGTTCGAAGATAGTACGACGAGTGACCACTTCACGACGGTGGTCAACGAAGCACTTCAACATGTCTTTTAGGTTGAATAGCTGTGGCTGGCCGTTATTTAGAGCCACCATGTTGATACCGAAAGTCGTTTGCAGCTGAGTCTGTGCGTAGAGGTTGTTGAGCACCACTTCGCCTACTGCATCGCGCTTACATTCAATCACAATGCGCATGCCGTCTTTATCAGACTCGTCACGCAGTGCACTGATGCCTTCCACTTTCTTATCTTTAACCAGCTCAGCAATCTTTTCGATCAGACGAGCTTTGTTCACTTGATAAGGAATTTCAGTGACAATAATGGTCTCTTTGCCATTCTTCTCTACTTCGATTTCCGCTTTAGAACGCATGTAGATCTTACCGCGACCGGTTTTGTACGCGTCTACAATGCCTTTGCGGCCACTGATGAGCGCCGCAGTCGGGAAATCAGGACCCGGTATGTAGTCCATAAGCTCATCAATCGTGATTTCTTCATTATTGATGTAAGCCAGACAGCCATCAATCACTTCACCTAGGTTGTGAGGCGGAATATTGGTGGCCATACCTACCGCGATACCAGAGGCACCGTTCACCAGTAGGTTAGGAATTTTTGTCGGCAGTACCGCAGGGATTTGCTCTGTGCCATCGTAGTTTGGCACGTAATCTACGGTTTCTTTGTCTAGGTCAGCGAGAAGTTCGTGGGCAATTTTTGCCATACGCACTTCGGTGTAACGCATTGCTGCTGCGGAGTCACCATCGATAGAACCAAAGTTACCTTGGCCATCAACAAGCATGTAGCGCAATGAAAACGGCTGAGCCATACGTACGATAGTATCGTACACAGCACTGTCACCATGAGGGTGATATTTACCGATAACGTCGCCAACAACACGGGCAGATTTTTTGTATGGTTTATTCCAATCATTACCTAGTACGTTCATCGCGAATAACACGCGGCGGTGTACAGGCTTTAGGCCATCACGCACATCTGGAAGAGCACGACCAACGATGACTGACATCGCATAGTCTAGGTAGGAACCTCGCAGCTCATCTTCAATGTTTACGGGCGTGATCTCTTTAGCTAGATCGCTCATAGAGCCATTATCCCTCTATTTATAGATCGTATGTACAATACGTTTAAGGTGCAAAAATATAACACACAAATCAATAGTTCGGCATTACTTTCCCTCTCGTTTTATCAGGTTGTGAGCTTGGTTGTGAATCAAACGCTGAGAAATTGCACACTCATGAATTATCTTGCTGATTAATGACTACTTTTTAGCCAGCCATACAGAAAAGTGCGCCCTTTCATGGTGCCAAGGAGATGATTGAGTATAATGTCGCCCAATAACCTAGGTATGGATACAGAGATGACTATGAGCCAATCACAAAACGTCGATCCAAAAGAGATAAAGAAATTCGAAGATATGGCATCACGTTGGTGGGATTTAGAAGGCGAGTTTAAGCCCCTTCATCAAATCAATCCCCTACGCCTACAATATGTGCTCGACATGGCCAGTGGGCTGTTTGGCAAGCGTGTGTTGGATGTCGGTTGTGGCGGCGGCATCTTAGCTGAGAGCATGGCGAAAGAAGGCGCGGAAGTAACCGGTCTCGATATGGGCAAAGAGCCCCTTGAAGTCGCTCGCTTGCACGCCTTGGAAACCGGCACTCAGTTAACCTACATTCAGAGTACCATTGAAGACCATGCGCAAACCCATGCCCAAAGTTACGACGTTGTGACGTGTATGGAAATGCTTGAGCACGTTCCTGATCCGCTTTCCGTTGTGCAATCTTGTGCTCGCCTTGTCAAGCCAGGTGGTCACGTCTTCTTCTCGACACTTAACCGCAATATCAAGTCTTATCTTTTTGCGATTGTCGGTGCGGAGAAGCTCCTCAAAATCGTGCCGGAAGGCACCCACGAGCATGAGAAATTTATTCGCCCATCTGAGCTTATCAAGATGATTGATCAAACGGATCTTACTGAACTCGGCATTACCGGGCTGCACTACAATCCGCTCACTGATCGCTATCGATTAGGCACTAATGTCGACGTGAACTACATCGTCCACACCCAAAAACGTTGATCGATGAACCCCGTCAGCGCACAACATCTAGTGGTCATCTCCTAGGCGGTAACACAAGTCCACCGCCTTTTTAGGTCGATTTTTGTGCACGTGATTCCATTTTAAACACATCAAAAAACGCAGAAAAAAAATTAGCAAAGATCAAGGAATTTTTTTTTGTTTATGGTTACTTCTAAACCGATTCCAAAACGGTAATTTTGTACAATCTTGTTTGCCCTTTCCTCATCGGTTAGTAGTCACTTACTGTTTTTTCTATTTTTGTCAGTTATCCACAAGTCATCCCAAAACTGTAACTTGAAAACCGTCTTCGATAGCTCTATCTTGTAACCCGCACATCGATGCACCCCTATATATTGTGTTTGTACTACAATGTATAGAATGATTTTGATCACAAAGCTGGAATCAATTTTACAAGAATTACATATAAACACGGCTTTAATCAGTTTTGTTAGGGAAATGAAGCAGAATGAACCAACAACTCACCGTTACTAAACGTAATGGCAGCAAAGAAAACATTGATCTGGACAAGATCCACAGAGTGATTACCTGGGCAGCAGAAGGCCTTGATAATGTCTCTGTGTCGCAGGTAGAACTTCGCGCTCACATCCAGTTCTACGATGGCATCACCACTTCTGATATCCATGAGACCATCATCAAGTCAGCCGCTGATCTTATCTCAGAAGAGACGCCAGATTATCAATACCTCGCCGCTCGCTTAGCCGTCTTCCATCTGCGTAAGAAAGCGTACGGTCAATATGAGCCACCAACGCTGTACAGCCACGTTGCGCGTCTTGTCGATATGGGTAAATACGACCAGCACATCCTAGAGGACTACACTAAGTCTGAGCTAGATGAGCTTGATGCTTACATCGACCACCGCCGCGATCTCGACTTCTCTTATGCCGCTGTGAAACAGCTGGAAGGTAAGTATTTCGTTCAAAACCGTGTGACAGGGGAAATTTACGAGAGCGCTCAATTCTTGTACATCCTTGTGGCAGCGTGTTTGTTCGCAAACTACCCGAAAGAGACGCGCCTTGACTACATCAAGCGATTCTACGATGCGACGTCGACATTTAAGATTTCTCTGCCTACGCCAATCATGTCGGGTGTACGTACCCCAACGCGTCAATTTAGTTCATGCGTACTGATTGAGTGTGGCGACAGCCTTGATTCGATCAACGCGACCGCAAGCTCCATCGTGCGTTACGTATCACAACGCGCCGGTATTGGTATCAATGCAGGTCGAATCCGTGCTCTGGGTTCAGAGATCCGCGGCGGTGAAGCGTTCCACACTGGCTGTATCCCGTTCTACAAATACTTCCAAACCGCCGTCAAATGCTGTTCTCAGGGTGGCGTTCGTGGCGGCGCAGCAACCGTCTTCTACCCTATTTGGCACCGCGAATCTCAGACATTGATGGTGCTAAAGAACAACCGCGGTGTCGAAGAGAACCGTGTTCGTCACATGGACTATGGCGTTCAGCTTAACCGCTTGATGTACCAACGCTTGGTTCAAGGTGGCAACATCACCCTATTTTCTCCTTCTGATGTCCCTGGGTTGTACGATGCATTCTTCGAAGATCAGGATGAGTTCGAACGTTTGTACGTTAAGTACGAAAACGATCCATCGATTAAGAAGGAAACGGTGAAAGCCATCGATATGTTCTCTATCTTGATGCAAGAGCGCGCATCCACAGGACGTATTTACATTCAGAACGTCGACCACTGTAATACGCACAGTCCTTTTGACGCCAGCGTTGCGCCGGTTCGCCAATCGAATCTGTGTCTTGAAATCGCCTTGCCGACCAAGCCACTGAGCAATGTTGAAGATGATTCTGGCGAAATCGCGCTCTGCACGCTTTCTGCTTTCAACTTGGGTGCTATCCAGTCACTGGATGACTTCGAAGAGTTGTCTGACTTGGTCGTACGTGCACTTGATGCACTGCTTGATTACCAAGACTACCCATTACCAGCGGCGTATAAGTCCACCATGAACCGCCGTACACTCGGTGTGGGCGTCATTAACTACGCTTACTACCTCGCGAAAAATGGCGTGAAATACTCGGATGGCAGCGCCAACGGACTGACGCACCGCACTTTTGAAGCGATGCAGTACTATCTACTTAAGGCGTCCGTTGCACTGGCGAAAGAACAAGGCAAATGCCCATCGTTCCACGAGACCAACTACGCGAAAGGCCTCATGCCTATCGATACGTACAAGAAAGACGTGGACTTAGTGTGTGATGAACCTCTGCACTACGACTGGGATGGCCTACGTGAAGAGATCATGACACACGGTCTGCGCAACTCAACATTAACCGCGTTGATGCCTTCTGAGACCTCATCTCAGATCTCTAACGCCACCAACGGTATTGAGCCACCGCGTGGTTATGTCTCTGTTAAAGCCTCAAAAGACGGCATCTTGAAACAAGTGGTGCCTGACTTTACTGCGCTTAAGAACAACTACGAACTGCTTTGGAATATTGGTTCAAACGACGGTTACTTGCACCTAGTGGGCATCATGCAGAAATTCGTTGACCAAGCGATTTCCGCGAACACTAACTATGACCCAAGCCGTTTTGAAAGTGGCAAAGTGCCAATGAAGAAACTGCTGCAAGACCTTCTGACTGCGTACAAATACGGCGTTAAAACCCTGTACTACCACAACACGCGTGATGGCGCGAGCGACGACCAAAAAGACGCCGTTCAGCCGCAAGACGACGATTGTGCAGGCGGCGGTTGTAAGATCTAACGCTTACTAGGATTTGCAACGTTTAACCAAATTAATGCCCCGAGTCTCGGGGCATAAAAGGAATTGAGGCATCATGGCTTACAGTACTTTTAACCGAACTAAAAATGATCAACTCAAAGAGCCTATGTTCTTGGGCCAATCTGTCAACGTCGCTCGCTACGACCAACAGAAATTTGAGATATTTGAAAAACTGATCGAAAAACAGCTTTCTTTCTTTTGGCGTCCAGAAGAAGTCGACGTGTCGAGTGACCGCATCGACTACAACAAACTGCCAGAACATGAAAAACACATTTTCATCTCCAACCTGAAATACCAAACGCTACTTGACTCGATCCAAGGTCGCAGCCCTAACGTCGCGCTGTTGCCTTTGGTCTCTTTGCCAGAAGTCGAAACGTGGATCGAGACTTGGTCGTTCTCTGAAACGATTCACTCACGCTCTTACACGCACATCATTCGTAACATTGTGAATGATCCAGGCCTCGTGTTTGATGACATCGTTGAAAACGAGCACATCTTGAAGCGTGCGGACGACATCTCACGCTACTACGATGATTTGATTCAGATGACCAACGACTATCACCGTTTTGGTGAAGGCACTTATCAGATCAAAGGCGAAGAAGTCACGGTTTCTCTACACAATTTGAAGAAGCAACTTTACCTCTGCTTGATGTCTGTAAACGCATTGGAAGCCATTCGCTTCTACGTGAGCTTTGCTTGTTCTTTTGCATTTGCAGAACGTGAACTGATGGAAGGTAACGCGAAAATCATTAAGTTGATTGCTCGTGATGAAGCGCTCCATTTGACTGGCACCCAACATATGATCAACTTGCTTCGCAATGGTCAAGATGACTTCTCATTTATGCAGATCGCAGAAGAGTGTAAGCAAGAGTGCTTCGACCTGTTTAAAGCCGCGGCGGAACAAGAGAAAGAGTGGGCTGAGTACCTGTTTAAAGACGGTTCTATGATCGGCTTGAACAAAGACATCCTCTGCCAATACGTTGAGTACATTACTAACATTCGTATGCAAGCTGTCGGACTGAGCGCCGCTTATCCAAATGCGACATCGAACCCGATCCCTTGGATCAACGCTTGGTTATCATCAGATAATGTCCAAGTCGCACCGCAAGAAGCGGAGATCTCATCGTACCTTGTCGGTCAGATTGACAGCGACGTACGTGCTGATGACTTCAAGGACTTCGAACTGTAATGCCCAGTATCAAAATCAACGCGATTACCACCATCCAATCCAATTCGTCCAACACGATATTGGAGACGATGGAACAGGCCGGACTGGAACCTGAATATAACTGTCGAGATGGACACTGTGGAGCGTGCCGCTGTACCTTGGTCTCAGGCGAGGTGGAATACGTTGGTTTTGCGATGGCTTATACACAGGGTGATGAAATTTTGCCTTGTATATGCAGAGCAAAGTCGGATGTGGAAGTGGCTGACGTCAATTATCGCCTTAAGGAAAAACGCGCTTAACAGCGATTGGTGAGCGCATACCGATTGACATCAAGCACCATCCTATTCCCAACAACATTAAGGCCAGCGTCATGCTGGCCTTACTCTTTACTGCTGTTATCAATTTTGACACTTCATATCCAATCTTCAACAGCCGAAACTGAATCACTGAAAAGACCAGAGCAACCCAGAGAGCTATCGAGATTGAGGTTACATCTGAAGACGAATACCGGACAAAAACTCATCGGCGGTCATCATGGAGACGGGTTTGTCACCAATCTGTCTTCCGTCATCATCAAACAGTGAAAGTCGATAGCCCAAACTCTCTCTAGGTGTGAGCTCTTCTGGGGCGTTGAGCCACATAGAAATCACATCGTGATGCTCATCACTGAGCGCTTCACCAAGAAATACTTTCTGGCTCGCCACTTGATACCAGATAAGGATCTTCGATTGATTAAACATGTCACTCTCCTTTGCAACACCCTGCCGAATTTCCAGTTTACGATCAATTTTGTTAAATGCACGTTGCAAAAGTAAGACAAACAGCGCTTCTATTGAAAATCATCCGTTTAACCATTAGAACGATTTCTTCTAAAAGGTTTAATTCTGAGGGAGTAAAAAATAAACTTACTTTTCATAAAGATAAGGAGAAGTGACACAGTGAGTCATTTGACAGACTCACTGTTATTGACTAACTCTCGAGCGCATTTCGTGGCACGAACAGCTCTTTTTCACGAGATAACGAGCTGTATTTCGCAAACAGGGGCTTCGCTGACAAATAGCGTCTGAGCATATCTGCAGCCGTGGTCGTAATGATCGTAATTTGATCCTGACGGCCATATTGGCGATTGAACTTCATCGTCTGCCCCCATTCACCTTCTGGAGTCGATAGTGCGAGGGAGAACACCCCCTCTATGACCTTGCCCGTCACAATAGCGACATCCGTCGCGCATTTCTCGCGAGTCGCCCCCGCCAAGGCGAACGCCGCCGCTAATGAATCCTCTTTTTGCTCGCCCACCGAGACCGCATGACCAATCACCCAGCCATGACCACAGTATTGCGCTGCCTCGGGCTCAGCGTGCAACCACTGAGATAGCGCGCCAAACGTCGATTGCTCGGCGGTCGCAATCGATGATTTACGCTCTTCGATTAAAAACGCGACATGCTTTTGCATGGTTTCATCTACCGACACCACACTAGGTTCAATGAGATTAAAGATCAGTTGCAGTAGCTTAACCCGTGTCTCTAGCTCTCCTTTCGGGCCAAAGAGTTTGACCTCAATAAAAGGCAGGTAAGACCGATAGCCCAGAGTGTACCCCTCAGGTAATGACACTTTATCGAGCGTGTCAGACAACGCCGATTCGGACGTGCCAAACGTATAGAGTCGACTGCATTCGTACCCCTGCACTTGAGGGTGCTGCTGTTTTAAATCAGGCAAGATTTGCTCTTTGACCATGCGCTTAAATTCACTCGGCACACCCGGTGTAAAATAAAACACGCAGTCATTGATCACGACCTTAAACCCACACGCCGTGCCGATAGGATTGTCGAGTAAGACACTGCCTTTAGGTAACATCGCTTGCTTGCGGTTACTTTCGGGCATTGCCATGTTGCGGGCAGCAAAAAAGGCCGTCAACTTATCAAGCCACTCGGGATACAGCACAAGCTCCACATCTGCAGCCAACGAAGCTGCGTGCGCGCTTAAATCATCGCTGGTTGGTCCGAGGCCGCCATTAACCACCACCACGTCATAGTTAAAGCTCAACATCAACAGCTCTTCCACTAGGGCACTTTCTTCATCACCAACGGTAGAACGTTTAGCTAGTGAAAATCCGTGTGTAAAGAACTGCTCAGACAGCCAAGCGGCATTGGTGTCGACGATGTCTCCGTGGAGCACTTCTTCCCCAGTACTTAACATGGCAATTTTTAACATATGAATTCCTTTATTTGGTAGCGTCAGCGCGTGAAACTTATCTTTTTGTTATCGCTCTATAGTGACAGACATTACTAATATCACCTAGTTTCTTATTTATGACATTTACTGGTTTGCATTCTCCCCTCTATAAGGGATAATTGTGAGCGCGATCAATATAACAACCCTTTGGAGTTCATGTGTTTAGAAAAAGCGTGGGTGCACTATTATTAACGGCGTCGTCTTATGCCGCAGCAGGAAGCCAACATGATATTCAGCCGATAGAGTTGAGTTATATCCCTGCAAAGCCCCATACCTTCTACGCGCACTCATACCAATACCAAAGCGGTGATCCTTTTACCTTAAGTCTGAGCGCAAATGAGCTTGAGCTCTCTGAGCCTCCTCGCCCACGCTATCTTACGGTGCAAAGTGAGAAAAACTGGGATTACTTGATGGGCCAAACCTACACCATTTTAGGCCTCAGCGTCGCCACTGTCGGTCTGATGACTCTACTGCCTGAGTCCATCACTAAGTGGGATGAAGAGAGTCGTGACCTGAGTAATTTGGGTAAGAAGTGGAAAGACAACGTCTCTGATGGTCCAGTTTGGGATCGTGACGAGCATTTTCTCAATTACGTCATGCACCCCTATTTTGGGGGTGTCTACTACACTGCGGCGCGTCACGCTGGATTCAATGAGTTTGAGTCCTTCCTCTATTCCGCTACGATGTCAGCGTTTTTCTGGGAGTACGGGGTGGAAGCGTTTGCGGAAGTGCCCTCTTGGCAAGATCTGTTCATCACCCCATTCTTTGGCGCCGTGGTTGGTGAGATGATGTTTGAAGCAGAACAAAGTATCGTCTCCGATGGCGGTGAAGTATTCGGGTCCCAAGGCATGGGTGACGTAACACTGTTTTTCTTGAACCCCGTTGGCCATATTCATGGCTGGGTGACTGACGCCTGGGGCGGCAGCGCAGAGTGGCAGTACGTGAGCAATCCGTGGTTTGGTAACCAAGAGGCCGCGACGTTTGCCCTCAATTCAGGCGCAACCTATGACCCCGTCTTTTACGGCTTTGAGCTTAAAGTGACGTTTTAAACCCAACATCTCGTGTTCACACTTCTTCATCGAGCGACGCCATGCGTCGCTTTTTTGTGTCAGAAGTACCAATATTCTCAATTTCAACAATGTATTAGCTTGAAAAATTGACCTAAGTCAAACCTCAACTTTACCGCGATCCTACACTGAAATGAGACGATATGTTTTCGTCCAAGAACGCAGGAGGCACTTATGACTCATACATTTATTGTCAATTTTGTTGGTAAAGCGACGCCAACCACAATCAAAAACCTTGCGGCCATTACCCATGAGAACGGCGGTAAATGGCTGATTAGCAAAGTGAACTTTATTGAGGATCAAGTCGCAGCCGTGATCAAAGTCGATGTCCCGGTGGAGAACGTAGACACCGTCAAAGCCGCATTCCAATCTTATGATGAGTTGTTGGTACAAATTGTCGACTCAGACACTGCGGCTCATGCCTCGGATGCGATTTATCAAATCCGTTTAGACGCTAACGATCGCAACGGCATCGTTAATGAGATCACTCACGTACTGGATGGTCAAGGTATTAATATTCTCGACATGGATTGCCAACGCGTCTTTATTGCGGGCGGTGGCGGAGTGAGCTCGAGTTTGTTCACCGCCAACATGGCAATTCGATTGCCACAGGAGATCAGCATTGACGATGTGGCCAACGAACTCGAATCGCTGAGTGAAGATACGCGCGTCATGGTCGAGTCCTAATTGGACTGTCACCGCCTCAATTAATAGAAAAGCCCCGTTTGGGGCTTTTTAGATCGCATGAGTTAGTGTCAGTGAAATGGTTACTTATAACCACCCTCAACGATAGGTAGCTCTAAGCCTAGCTTGACATAATTTCGCCAAATCGCCTGTTCAGGTAAACTGATAAAACCATAGCGATTGAGCACCGATTGATGCTCTTGGCTCAGTGCCAACTCGATAAACTGCTTTTCTGACGGTGAAAAGTAATTTCGATGCGGTGGCAAATCGAGATACAAGTAATAAACACTCGACAGCGGATAACGGCCCGACAAGATGGTTTCTTTATTCACATCGTAACGATCACCTCGGTCATCGACGACCGACAAGATATTCGCCTCTTGCCAACGTTTGGAATAGGTCACATACGCTAGCGCTTGCTCGTTATCATCCAGCGCCTCTTCCAGCCCCTCTTCATCCGCGACAAACTGCGTCGCCGCATAGGTGCCTTCCTTGCACGTGACCCACTCGTGGAAGGTATGATGGAGTTTTAAACCTTCATCCACCGCAAAAGGCAGCATCAGCGGCGTTTCTGCTTCTTTGCCCCACGTTGACCAGCGCGTAGGCAGGACATCGTCGTTACAACCAAAAACGTCACGGAGCTGTTGCAATGTCACCTCTTGGTTTGGGTTCTCTTCGTTGGCTAATACGGCCACCACATCAGCGGTAAAGTAAAGCTCGGTCGGACGATACCCGGTGAGCTTTTCAAATTTGGCCACTTCTAAGTCCGTCCAACGACGAGCGCTCACACCGACCCTAACTTCTCGGCTAAGCATAGCGGCAGGAATATTTTCTCGGCTAAGAATGTCCAACTGCTCAAACTTGCCATCCGTTAATGCACCGATGAGAGAGACCATATGACTGTCCACCGCCACTGCGGTGATCGAGTCTTGCGCCGATGCGTTAGAGACCATACTCCAAGGCATAATAAACAACGCAGTCGACATCAGTGGCAAAAGTTTACTGTTCATTTTTCACCTCTGCATTGCTTTTTGGTGTTAATTGTTGCTCGGAGCTGAAAATCGTCCACGTTGGCTTTACGCTCATGACGTCGGTCATGACGACGGCAATGGCACGACGTTTACGCGCATGCAGATACTGAGTCAATGCCGTCACTTGGGTGAACTCCTGCTCTGAAATACGGTTGGGGTCGATGCCTTGTCGCTCAAGCATCAAACGTATGGTGTAGGTGCGACGCTTAGCCAGAGCCTGGTTGTACGCCAAGCTCGCTTCAGGACTGGTATCACCGAGCAATATTACCGATGCGTCGGGGTGCGCATCGAGCAGTTGCGTAAGCTGCTCAAGAGGCGCCTGATGCTCCGGTGTTTCTTGGTGCTTGTCCATGTCGAAGAAGAAACTGATCACGTTGGCTTTTTCTTCAATTTGCCACTGCGTACAACCTTGTCTGTCGACAGCCACATTTTCCGGCGTCAATGCACACAAATCACGCTGATTGATCACGCCATCGCGATCGTCATCGGTCAGATCATCAATTTGGTGACGCGTCGTCTCAATATTTGGCTCTTGCGCACAAGCGGTCAGCAGCACAAGCGAAAGGGGTAACCACTTCATCATTGTTTCTCCTCCCCTTGCCACTCTTCTGGATGTTCGACTCGAAGCGCATAAGTGAGAATACCCATCGCATTAAACAGTCGGTATGCGGCTAAGGTATGATCGTATTTAGCTGAAACATAATTTTTTCTCGCCAAGAACACTTCCACTTTGGCATCCAACACATCCAACAAACTACGGCGACCCACGTTAAACTGCTGGATATAACCAAGCTCTGCGATTTTCACTGCATCCACGTTTTGTTGCAGTAACATCATCTGTTTCTCTAACATGTCGTAGGCGTTCCAAGCCAGTTGCGTGCCCTCTTCGACTTCACGTTCAGTGCGCAAGCGAATAGCGCGAGCCTCTTCTACGCGCCAAGCGGAAGACTCAACACTCGCATCGGTGGCAAAGCCATTGAAAATATCGTAATCCATCGTCAGCATGATGCGCGCATCTTCATCTGGCCCTTCAGCGTTGCTGACGTTATCATTCTTGTTGGCATGTAACTCAAGCTTGATCTCTGGGTAATAACCGCCTTTTTCTCGGCGGACCTCTTTACGAGCGGCATCCAAATCCAATACCGCCGCCTTAATTTCGGGGTGATTGTCGATGGCCTGCGTTTTCGCCACCTCCGCACTGCTCGGCAGCAGCGCGTCATCAAACACAGGATCGACCAAGTCCGTAGGCATTTTGCCCACTAGGCGCAAATACTGAGTCTGAAGATCGACGAGATTGTTTTGCGAAGCGATAAGAGAGGATTGAGACGTGGCGACACGCGCTGAAATCTGCGCTAAATCGGAATTGCTGCTCAACCCTTTTTGCGTTTTGTCCAATACATTTTGGTAGATCTCTTGGTGCTCTCGGACATTGCGCTCTGCAAGCTCAAGTAGGGTTTGCGCTTTCAGCAGTTCCAAGTAAATACGCACAATGTCGAGTGACACGTTTTCTGCCCTTGAGATTAACGTTAGGCGCTCTGCTTCTGCCTCATACCCCAAACGAGCCACATTTGAACTGGTGCTAAAACCATCAAACAGCAATTGAGAGATTTTTAGGCCAATTTCGGTGCGCGTTAAGCCTCTATCATCTGGGTCAATGTATGAGCCACTGTTGTAGCGCGTCTCCTCATAACCGGCCGCAGCATAAAGGTTGGCCTGTGGAAGCTGAAATCCACTTGCGGCATCACCATCACGCACTACAGACTGATAGCGGGAATACTGAGCCAACAACTCTGGGCTGTAATCGATGGCAAACGCCACCGACTCTTCCAGAGAAATGGCGTGCGCTGAACTTGACAGCAACACGCCTAACAGTAACGATTTGGAACGCATTATCTATCCTTATGTTTATTATCGTTCTCGAAGAGCATTCTCTTTTGCTCTCAAAATAGGTTTTAGCCAATAACTCAGGACGGTTTTCTCCCCCGTCAAGATATCCACGGCCACCTGCATGCCCGGAATAATGGTAAATTGCGACACCTTTTCGTTGTCATCCAACGTGATGTGAGCACGGTAGTAGGCATTGCCCTCTTCCGTTTGCAGGGCGTCAGCACTGACATAGGTGACTTTGCCTGCTAATCCACCATAAATGACAAAATCGTAGGCACTGAATTTCACGGTCGCAGCAAGGCCGCTGCGCACAAAAGCAATGTCTTGCGGTGAGATCCTCGCTTCAACTATCAAGGTGCTATTTTCAGGTATCAACTCCATGATCGGCTCGCCGGGTCTCACCACACCACCAATAGTGCGAACAAAGACTTCTTTGACTCGTCCATCAACTGGCGAGACAAGCTGCGTGCGATTAAGTTGATCCGCTATCGCCTGTTGACTCTCTTGCAGTTGAGCCAGTTTAGTGGCGACTTCATTCAGTTGTCCTTGCGCTTTAGCGCGAAAATCGAGCGCCGTGCTTCGCCTATCGGCAATCGCTTCGGCGTAAGCGGCTTTTTGCTTTTGCGCCATCACTTGTGAACTGGCGATGTCACCTTGTAGCTTGACGAAATCACGATTGAGCTTGAGCAGTTCGACTTCCGCGACCGCGCCACTAGCAACGACGTCACGTAACATGTCGCGCTCTTGAGTGACAATGGCCAGACTGCTTTGCAATGTTTTGATGGCATTCAAGGTATCGTTGTAGGCCTGCGCTTGCTGCTCAATGCGCAACGTCGACTCTTCAAGCTCTGCATTGAGCTGGCCAATGCGCTCTAAGTAATTCGCACGCTCATTAAATAGTGCATTATGGCTGCCCTCTTCTAACACAAAGGGCGCGGTGACCACGTTGACCTGCTCACGCCAGTCAACTTGCGAGCTTTGTACTTGAACACTGATCAATTCGGCTTCCAGACGCTGCTTTTGTGCCAGCAAAGATTGCGCTTGTTGAGCCGACTCTTGAAAGCTCGCTTTAAAACGCGTGTCGTCTAAAATCGCTATGGGCTGACCAAGCTCAACGCGCTCACCTTGAGTGACGAGCACTTGTTTTACCAAGCCCCCTTCCAGGCTTTGTATCGTTTGGACAGAAAGGCTCGGTACCACTTTTCCTTCGCCCACCACCACCTCTTCCAGTTTGGCCCACGTTGCCCACACGATGATGGCAACAATGAGCGCACCACTTAACCAAATCAAGCGACGTGAGCGATAGGCTAGATGCGCGTTGTTCCACGCGGTGCTACTCATGCTTGCCTCCTTTGACCACTGAGACAGAGCGAACACGCTTTTTGTTGGTCTCTTTACGCGCATGCAAGATCTCTGCGGGTGAACCATCTGCAACGATCTGCCCCTGATGAACCACCAAAATACGGTCGCACAAGGAGAGGAAGGAGTGTTTGTGCGAGCTAATGAACATCGTTTTGTCACGCGGCAACGACTGCAAACTATGGAATAAACGCGCCTCTGCATCGCTATCTAAGGAAGCGGTCGGTTCATCTAGAATCAATAAACTTGAGTTGCGATAAAACGCACGCGCCAACGCCACCGCTTGACGTTGACCGCCGGATAAAAAACGTCCGCCTTCACCCACTTGGGTCTCCAACCCGTTACTCATACGATCGAGATAGGCACCCAGTCCCGAAAGCTGTATCGCCTGCGCTAACTTTTTCTGATCGACCTCGTTCGCGCCCAAGGTGATATTGTCTATCACTGTGCCATAGAGCAGTTGTGGGTTTTGTCCCACCCAGCCGGTGTGATGACGAATGGAGGCACTCGGCCAAAGTTGGCTATCAATCTCATCGTAAAAGACGCGTCCTTGGGTTGGATTGGCCTGCTTGGCGATAATGGCAAGTAACGTAGACTTTCCCGCGCCCGCAGCGCCAATAATCCCAACACGCTCACCGGCGGGAATAGCAATACTTACGCTCTCTAAACAAGGTGTGGGAGTTTGAGGGTATTGGTAACTCACCTTGTCTAAACGCACGCCACCTTGGAACTGGCCTTGGGACAATTTACTGCTTTCTTGATCTTCTTGAGGCAAATCGATGATAGCGTTAAGCCCTTCGATAGCGGTCTTAGTTTGCTGATAACGCAGCATGAGAAGAGAGAGTTGATTGATGCTGCCCGCCGCTCGGCCGCTGAGCATCACAATTGCAATCAACCCGCCCATACTGAGCAAGCCCTCAGAAATCTGATAGACACCAAACACGATAAGGCAAATGGTGACGATTTGCTGACTCGATTGAATTGAGTGCGCCACTAAGTTGGAATAATGACGAGAACGATTTTGCCAGTCGGACAAGGACGCGACCGTCTGCTCCCAGCGTTTTTGTATCGTCCCTTGTGCATTATTTTGTTTGATTTCAGGCAACGAACTTAGGCAATCAAACAGTTGGGCTTGACGCTGGCTCGACAGCGCTGCCGTCTCCTGTTGGGTTTGTTCTATCTTGCCTTTCATCGCGACCGACAATCCGATCAGCACCAGCATCACAGTGACAGGAATCAACATCATCGCGCCACCTAGCCAGCCGATAAGAAGCAAAAACAGCAGGGTAAAAGGCAGATCAATCAAGGTCACCAGAGAAATGGATGTGAAGAAATCACGGACACTATCAAAATCCTGAAGTTGGCGAGAAAACGCCCCGATCGATTGCGGACGGTTTTCTAGCTTCATCCCCAATACTTTACCAAGCAAGATGGCAGACAGCTTATTATCCAGATAACGCCCAGCGACATCCGTCACTGAGCTTCGCGCCTCGCGCAGCAACCAGTCGAAAACAATCACGACACAGACCCCAACCACCAGCACCCACAAGGTACTAAAGGCTTGATTGGGCACCACTCGATCATACACGTTCATCGTGAACAGCGGGACAACCAGAGCCAGCACATTGATAAGTAAAGACGCTACGAGCAGATCTCGATACCAGGGCTTCACCTCTTTGACCACGTTCCATAGCCAATGCCCTTGGGAACGAGGCTGCGAGCTTTCGATTCTCTCGTCATAGTGTGCTTGAACGTCAATGCGCCACAGCTTGGGCTCTGAGCACCGCTTGATCTCTTCGGCGCTCATGGTCTTCTCGCGATCTTCCGACCACAGCTGATAGCCTTGCTCATCGTGCTTGGTGACGATATGAGGTTGATTGCTGTGTTTGTCCACCAATAAGAGGGGTAAGGATTGTGGAGTGATCTCTGACAGTGGCAACGGCGTCGCGTATAGCTGTGCCCGTTCCAACGCACGGAAAAAGAGCTGATGATCCAACCTACCCTGTTCAGACAACGGCAACCCCGTCAGCAACAAATCCTTGTGGCAACGTTTATCAAAGTGGTTTACCCACCACTCAAGGGCTGCATACCAAGGGTCTAACGCCCCGTTTTGTTCCATAGCCTTCTTTCCCATCTTTTACTGCACGATGAGGTTTTGATCATCAATCATTTTTTGCAGAATCTCGGCTTCCCCGCTCACACTCGGCGCGAAGTCATTAAGGCTCACACCCGCAATACGCACGGATTGCTGAACTGTGCTGCCATCTGGTGTCACCTCAATCAAGACATCCCCGCCGTCATCTCGAATATCGAGTTTTTGCGCCGCACTATCGCCGTCGCTCACGCCAGTTAAAATCGCACTTAAGTCGATGGCATCGCTATCGGCGCTGTATTCAAAATCCGTAATCGTATCGGTGCCGCTACTTTGACCAATCACAAATCGGTCATTAACGCCATCAGTACCCGTCAACGTGGTTGAGACAACGCTAGGGTCTTGCAAACTGATGTCAATAACTTGCGCGACACCGCTTGCTGAATCGGAACCTATGCTGGCCACCGGCTCAATCGACAACTGAAAATCGCTGGCTCCATCGTAGCCGCCAACAATCGATAAATCAGCGATGTCCTCCATCGCAACGGTGTACTTACCGTTTTGACTAGTACCCGCGCTTAACACTAGGCCACTCGGTAAGCCAGAGATGATCACGCTGCCCGTTTCATTGTCGGCTGGATTGATAAGTTCAAGACTCAGCCCCAATGGTATGGTGCCATCGGCATCGGCGACAATGGTGTCATAATCCACAGTCAGAGTGGGCGCATCAGGCTCCGGCGTAATGGTTAATGTTAAACTCTCTTCGGTCGCCTCGCCCAGATCATCGGCAAGCTCACCCAACACGATCGCTTGATCATAGCTCGACACAGAAATCGTCACGTCGAACTCTCCAAAAGCATCACCCGGGAAGAAAGTGACGTTGTTAATTTCGCTCGCTTTAACCTGTACAGTCGCGATCGCTCGGCCATCGCCTGTCGACAAAAACACCGAGGTTTGCAATCCCACTTTTATCCGATCTAAGCCCGTAAACGCACTAGCGTCAGAAGTCGGTTCAACAATAAAACTGAGTAGTAGGTACTCGTCACTGTTGGTCTCAAAACTCGAGGCATTGAGTGTAATCTCCACACCGGTGTTTTCCTCACTCGTCAAGCTATCAGCCAGGTCGACCAACTCTACACGGTCACCTACCGGCAATACACCGACAATGAATTCAGAGCTGGTGAAATTGACATCACTGTTTTCAAGTTCTTGGGTGATCGCTTCCAAGGAGAGAGGCATATCACCACTGAAGTCACGTGGCGGAAGAATGTACACATCGCTCAAGCGAGCACTGTCTAACTGCCACTCATAGGTGTTGCTGCCGTCAAAAGTGCCGCCATCAGGACCATTGTTTGGTGCAAGCTCGTAACTGTCTCCCACTTTGTAAACCACAACAGCACCATCAGGGACACCTTTTAAACTCAAAGAGAGGCTTTCTGATCCGTCTTGATCGATCAGCGCCGCACTCATGGAGCCGAGAGAAATATAGCTGTCTTCGTCGCCAGTCACGTTCTCTGTCACAAGATTCGCTTCATCAGCGACAGGTTCAACATTGACGGTGACTGTGGTGGATTTATCTTGTGTGTCAGTTTCAGCGATGTCACTCGCTTCATCGGTGATATTGGCAGTGAAGGTCATCACGACGTCTCCACTGTAATGCGCTGGCGGCACCAACTCGACTTTATTTAATCGAGCAGGCTGCAAAATAGTCCACGTTCCATCGCCGTTGTCTTGCAACACATCCTCAGGGCCAGACAGCGTCGCACCGGCAGTCAGAGTCACGGTCAAGCTATTGACCGTCTCTTTACCCGTTGCTTCAGTACCCTCGCCAGTGATCATCTGGCTGTCTTCTATACTATCGCCAAGAATGAGCGATAGATTGAGGTCACTGACCGCATCCTCTTGAATCGTGTAAGTATCCGCTGTGACCGCAATGTCATCGACCACGGGCGTAATCTTGATACTAATGGTTTGGTCTGTGGTCACCGAGGTGCCATTACAGGCTGAGGTTTCTATGGTTTGAACGGTAAAGGTTAGGATACCCGCATAATCTTCATCAATACCAGTCAAGACCAAACTGTCCAGCGCCGAAGCAGTAATGGAATAGCCAATCACGTTCCCCAAACGATCATACTCTACAGTGACACCACTGCCCTGAATCTCAACACCTTCGGGCAGTGAATCGGCCGGCACAAAGAACGAGATGACGTTGTCTGGATCGCTAGCAACATCACTATTGAGTAGCCCCGAGAGGTCGATGTTGTCGCCTTCCGGTTGCGTAATATCGCCTGACTGAATATCACCGGGCGTTCCGACTGGATCGCATGTTCCGCTGCCATCATGACCGGTGATCTGCAGTTCAAAACTGGTATCGATAAAGCGGTCATCGCTGCCGTCAAGCACGCGCGCGCGAACCACGATATCCAACACTGGGGTGTTTTGTGCGCTGGAGATAGTCGCACCATTTAGAATTTGTGTCACGCTCTCCTGGAAGCTGTCACTGGTCAAACCCGCTGCTGGAATCAGCCAATTACCATCACCGTCTTGGCTAGCACCATTAGGATGCGTCACAATCAAGGTGTACCCATCCGGAACGACGAGCAAAATGTAATCGAGGTATTCTGAGCCATCGAGATCTTCGTCAATGAAAATGACCGCATCCGATATATCCACCGCGGAGCCATCATCACTGCTGTACAATTTGCCGGAGCTTTCAAGACGCGTATCCAGCTCGACTTTTGCACTCACATTGACACTCAGCGAACCGTCAAGCCAGCGAACATCGGTCGCGCCTTCGCTAGAGGTATCTGTCACTTGGTATTGAATGCCCACACTGAACACGCCACTTAAGTCTTCGCTGGCCAGCACGCTCAAACGGCCACTGGCTAATAAACTGTCGAGGGTGGGCGTGTCGCCATCCAATAAGGTACTCAAATCGAGGCCGCTTCCAATCTCAATGTGCGCCCCATCAAAGTAGAGGGTAAGGTCGTTATCTAGTGACGTAATAACGTAACCGGTTAAGGTCTCACTGCCATCCTGATCGGCATTGATGGACGGCTGAAGCGATAGTGAAATCAATCGGTCTTCGACCCCTTGGGTCGAAATCACTTGGCCATCGGCTTGATCCACCTGAGGCAACACCTCAATCTCGACGGTCATTGGGAACTCGCCGGCATCACCGTCAGGCTCGGTCGACACCGCGATCACCGACAAGGTGAGCTGGCCACTGAAATCTTTAACTGGTTTGAGATAGAGCGACGCTAAGTCGTCATTACTGACCTGATATACAGGACCTGTGGTGTCATCGATATACGCGATGGTTAACGCAACAGGGTTTCCAGAAGCATCAACTAACTGGGTACCTTCTGGAATATCGGTGAGTAGAATATTGATCGCTTCTGAGACATCATCGTCACTGGTTTGGACAACAAAATCGAGTGCGATTAGCGCATCTTCCAACATGTCCGCTTGATTGCTGATCACCTTGTTCTCAGCATCATACTGCCAATGCCCTTGGCCGCCATCGATGACCGTCGGCTCATCCACCACGCCTTTGAGGTAAATTTGAATCGTTTCAGTGTTGCTTGACGCTTCAGAGTTCTCTGGAATCAAGCCATCTTGGGTAGATTCTGTCGCCACAGCGGTCACATTGATAAAGAGTGATTCCGTGTAGGAACTGATGTCTTCTTTAGGCACCAACGTCACTAAACCAGCCGCAAGATCCGCCGCAAACACCGTGTACTGGTTGTTACCGATATAGCTGCCGCCTTCAATAGTCCAGCCGTCTTGTACTTGAATGTTGATGCGCAAGCTTTCTGAGCCGTCGGTATCGGTGAGGTCAGCGAAGATGTAATCTTGAAGATTGATCCCCTCATCTTCCAGTCCTTTGATGTCTTTGACTTCAAGGGTCGGCGTATCGGCATCCGGTCTCACGTTGACCACCACCTGTGAGGTGGTTTCAGCGGTTTTATCATCGCTGCTAGCAAAGCTATTCCCCGCTTCAATCGCAATCGCCTTGATATCGAACGTGAAACTCCCCGCGACATTCGGGTCCGCTTCGATTTTCATCTGATCGAGTTGAGGTTGAGTGTACTGTTTACCTTCACTGATGGGCGAGCCATTAAGGGTAACGGTGATCCCGTCGGGGATATTTGAGATCTCATATTTAAGCGATTCAGAGCCGTCAAGGTCGACAAGGTTGGCCGTGATATCCAGTGACAGCGCCTCGTCGGCATCTTCAACGGTACTGTAAGTAAACTGGGACTGGCCCCATTCAGGGGTATCAGCAATCGGTAACACCGAGACCTCTAGCGTTTCCGTTAGATCTCGAGGACCCGTATCCGTGCTGATCACCGCAGAGGCATCAAGAGAAATCGACTGTGTAGTATCTGACTGATTTTCCGCAGGAAGATACGTCAACGTACCATTGGGTACCACTAAACTAGGATTCGAGCTATCGAGTTGGCTGCCAGAGAGGGTAATCAATCCGTCAACGGCAACAAGAAGCACACCATTGAGATAGAGTGAACCACCTTGAAGCGAACTTTCGCTGATGGCGATTTGCGTCACCTGCTCTTCTTGGTCGACATCCCCTGTTGAGACTTCAATCGCCAGCGTAGCGAGATTGTCTTCGGTCGTTTGCGTATCAGCAACACGAATAAAGCCTTCGTTGTCCCCCAGTACAAAGCTAATCTCACTGGTGGCTTCATCGCCATCAAAGTCCCGCACTACCATTTGCAGGAAGTCATTCAATACTGGGTCTGCATCTACGCTATCGTTGGTCACCAAGGTGTAACTGCCGTCTCGATTGACCGTTAGCGTGCCGTAGCTGACTGATGGGGTGTTGTCGTTATAGAGATTGATGGTATATGACGGATTGGCATCACTAAAAACATACTGATCATAGCTACCATTGCCATCGACATCATAACCGATGCTGACCAACTGACCACCATCGGCGCCAACACGGCCAAATGCGGTGATCATGTTGCCTGATTGACTGTCCCCTTCGACCAAATTGAGCGTCGAATCTACCGAGATCGGCACATCGTCTTTGACATTGACGGTGTAGTCTACGGCAGTTGAAATATCGCCATCCGCATCGGTCGCCGTCAAAGAAAAGTTGAGTTCGAGGTTGTTCTCACCTAACCCCGATTCGTGATCCAATGGGCGGTACAATTCAAATTCAACGCTGCCATCTAGGTTGAAACGGATACGAAACGCTTCGTCGCCATCAGCCATCGCATAGTACCAACCATTGATGTCGACCTCAGCCAATATCAGTGCGACGCCGCCACTGGTATAACCTTGTGCATCAAAGGCGGTGCGATCTAAACTCAAGGAAACGATATCATCCGAACCTTCAATCAAGTTGATCGAAGGCGTCGACGTTTCAATACCGCTGTCTTGCTGACCTGAGGTCAACCCCTCTTCATCGACATCCATCGACCCAGTCACTTCAATTTGAGGATCCGCGCCATCAAAAATGGTGATGCTCGATTCAACGGTATTTTCCGTCCCATCTGAATCCACTGTGTAGACCGGTACGGGGATGGTTAAGCTTAAATCATTGCCTGCAAGGTTGTGATCAATTTGCTGATACAGCTCAAGACGTACATCAATCGTTGTCGTGTCGCCTGCCGCCAGTACAAAATCGCTAGGCAGAAAAACGCTTAAAACGGTTTGACCATTGGAGAGAATGGCATCGTAACTCCCATCGCCATTGTCTCGCCATGTGATCGCTTGACCGTTTTGGGTGATGGGATCGCCATTCGAGTCCAACACGGCATCACCCGTTTCAACGCCCAAGCCCAAATAAACCAATGGGTCAAACGCTGCACTGACATCAAACGAAACGTCGGCGGTCGCTTTCGCTGTCACGCCTGTTGCTCTTGGCGTTTCAGACAAATCGACGTTCCCAGAACCAATGCTCGGCACGCCACCATCGCTGACGGTAATATCCAAGGTCAATTTCGACTCATCGCCATCGTTATCTTTGGCGGTGACCACGATCGGCAACGTGCTATCACCATCCAGTTGGTCGAGTGCTTGATAGAGTGTGACGGTATAGGGAACGGTTGCATCCGCGTCATTGTCAGGCTGAGCAAAGGTGACGGTAAACACCAGTTCATCGGGCAACAGACGAGTGTGCAGATCTTCTGTATAGCCAGAGAGCGAGCCGTCGTCATTCAAGACAAAGACAATATCGCGCCCGCCACTGCTTAACATTGGTTGGTCGGCCAAATCAAAAAACAGACTATCGAGGTAATCACTGCCGATCGTGAGAGAAAAACTACCATTTGCACTTAACGGTGCTGAGCCAAGATCGCTTTCACTGAGCGTCACGCTGGTGGCATTGGCCAACTCAGGATCCGCACCGTCGTGAATCACCCACTCAAATGCACCGGATGACAATGGTGTGCCATCTAAATCGCTACCGGCAATCAAAAGAGGAATAGTGACAGCATCACTTTTTAAGGTGTGACTGATGGGCTGCGACTGATTAAGGGTGACCGTTGCCGTCACATCATCGCCATTGGCGACTGCGCTCAGTGTTAAAGTAAAAATGGTTTCGCCAGCCGAACTGGCAGTAATGAGGGTACCATCGCCACTTAAGGTATAGGTGATATCGGCTAAATCTAAGGTTGACTGCAAACCCAAAGCGTCGAGCAAAGCGAGCGTGCCATTGGCAAACACAAGGGAGGACGGATCGGGATTATCCGAGCCGGCTAATACCTCAAACGTTGCGTTAAGAGGAGCAGAAACATCGCTTAGGTTGGATTCTGTGCTACTTGCCACACCGTTTTGAATATCACCCGCGCCGCCATCGTTGATGGTGATCGTGGCGGTTGCGGTGCCAAAGTCATTGCTTTCATCCCCCGCCTTGTAGTTAATAGAAACCAAGTGCTCTGCGTTGTGATCTAAGTTTCGCGATGCGGTGAACGTCCAGTGACCATTGGCAAATACCGTCAATACGCCATCACTGGTGGTAAAACTGACTGGCTGATTGCCGGTGATGGCTTTAGTTTCAGCACCGACTTCTACTTCTCGGATCAGAAGTTGCGTATCCAAATCAATATCATTGTTGAGCAAGTTACCTGATGACGTTGTCCCTTCTGTCATGGTGTAGCTTTCGCCAAACACTAGCGGATCGGAGTCCTTGATCGTAATGGGTAAATGGGCAATCACGGTTTCGGTTGTCCCATCGGCGTCGGTTTGTATCCCTTCAAGCAACAGAGCCGTTTGCAGTGAATCTAACCCTTCGCCTTGATCTATCGCTTTGTAAAAGGTGACACGAACTTCATCGCCGACGATTTGTGCTCTGAACACCACTTCATCAGTGTTATTCAGCCCTTCAAGACTTTGCCCATCGCCAGCGACTGTCACCGTGATACTGCTGTTTTGAGAGGTGACACTATCGGTCAGAAAGCTTTGATCGGAATAAAAACGAAAATCGGCGAAATCAACATTAATACTGGCATCTTTTGCTTCGCTGCCAAATATGCCCACCACGGTTTCAGAAAATGAGAGCGAGTCAGGCAGCACGATCGTCGGCATATCGTCGACAGCTTGGTTGCCAATGGCGTTATAAACAGACGCATCAATGGTCCACGTTTGGCTGAGGTCAAGCGACGAGATATCGATATCTTCAACGCTCCATGTATCGCCCGTTACAGCGCCCTGAAAGGTTAACGTCTGCGTACCGTCTGAAACGGTAATGGTGACCAACAATCCATCGTCAACCCCCGTGGTTGTGCCTTGCATCGTAGTCAAATTGCCTTGGCGAAAATCTAAAATGCTAAAGCCCGACAGGGTGTCGATATCAATGGTAGGGACAGTGGTATCGACAATGGTACTCGTATCGGTCGTGGTAGCAGGGTTTCCTGCAATATCTTGCGTACTGGCCGTGACCTCTAAAGTGCCGTCGACAAAATCACCAATATCGACATCCTCGACCTGCCACTGACCGTTCACCACCACAGTGTCAAATTCAAGGGTTGTACTGCCATCGGTGATCACGACATGAACAGGCTGACCATTTTCGACATTGGCCACGGCGCCGGAGAACGTCACGCTCTCTTTTTCATTAATATTGATGACGTTGTCACCACCATCTTCGACATCCGCCGTAATTGACGCCAACGTATCTTTAGTGATGGTATCTTGCGCGATTGCAGGGTTACCCGCCACATCGATGGTTTGTGCGATAACGGTTAAGGTGCCCTCGGCGAGTGCGCTGAGGTCGAGGTTATCCATCGCCCAAGTTCCGCCGGAAACGACAGAGCTCAGTGTTAACGTTGTTCCCACACTGTCAATGATTCGCACTGTGATGGGCTGACCATCTTGGACGAACTCGACACGCCCGACTAAGGCGCCGTTACTCACTTCGAACTGGTTGTAGTATTCGTCACCCTCGCCATCAAAGTCGACATCAATGGTGGCAAGGGTATCTTTGATGGTGTTGTCTTGGGCGCTGACGCTATTGCCAAAGTTGTCTGCGACCACGGCGTTAACCAACAGGGGTCCCTCGGCGAGAGAGGTCAAATCCACTCCGCTTACCGAGTAAATTTCATCATTCGTCACTGCAGTGGTTGATACACTCTTACCATTGATATCGGTAATGGTGATGTTGACGGTGCGACCGTCACGAATATTCGGCGCCGTTCCTTGGATCACCACACCTGGCGATTCAAATCGGTTTTCGTAGCCGTCTCCGCCATCGAGGATATCCACGCTCAGTTGGGCGTTTTGATTAAGGAGATCGAGCACTTCTTGCTCAGGCTGGGCATCATCGTTGGCGAAAGGGTCGTTAGGACGGGTGTCAAAGCCCGCTTTAGCGATGGTTTCTTGAAGGGTTGCTTGAACAAAGTTAATCAAAGAAGCGCTTTGACTCTCTTGCGAATTCGCGCCTGAGTACGCCTCTCCGCTTCGGTTGTTAAGCGTGTATTGAGTCAGCTCTTCTACCACTTGGTCTAGCTGCGCTTCAATGGCCTCTTCTTGCTCTGGCGTCAGGACAAGATTGTCACCCTCGACATCTTGAGTAATCACCAGCACATCTGGCTCTTTGCTGGCGTCGAAAGGGATTTGTTGCCAGCTACCATCTGGCATGATCTGCCAAAGGACGCCGCCAACTTCAATATACATAATAGGGCGCATCTGCTCTCCTAGCCTTTAACTCACCTGACAACCGAATCAAAAACAACCCAGCAACAAATTTTTTATAGGTATATTTAATAATGTGCACACTCAGTACACACAGTTAACGCCTAATAGTCAAGAATTTAACCTAGATCATGGTTAATTGTAGCGAACCTGATACCAGATGCAGCTAAAGCGTCGAATTTTCAGACAATTCTGACGACAATAAAAAACCCTATCCGAAGACAGGGTTTTGGAGAAATGGCTTGTAGAACCGTCTATTTATCACATTATATTGATGTTTAACGGACACTCCATTGCGAGAGAGAACGTTTGAAATCCGAGTAATCAAACTCGTTCAGCTTCTGTACCTCACCAGACGAGCGCTCGCAGTACACAGATGGCATGCGCAGGCCGTTGAACCAGTTCAGTTTCACCATGGTGTAGCCCGCGCTGTCAAGAATATGAAGGCGCTGACCAATCTCAAGCGGCTGGTCAAAGTTTGCAACACAGAATTGATCCCCAGCAAGACACGAACATGATCCGATCACATATTCATGCTCACCACCATCAGACGCTTCTAGAATCGAGGCAGGCTCGTTGTAAATAAGCGTATCTAAGCGGTGCGCTTCGGTCGCCGAATCAACAATCGCTGTTTTTTTGCCGTTCTCAACGATATCCACGACGGTAACCACTAAATCTGTGGTCTTAGTGATGATGGCTTCCCCCGGCTCAAGATACATTTGCACGCCATGCTTGTCGGCAAAGGCTTTGAGTGCTAGACCCAGCTTTTCAATATCATAACCTGGCCAAGTGAAGAAGACGCCACCGCCCATGCTCACCCAGTCGAGTTTATCTAGGTAGTCACCAAACTGATGAGAGATAGAATCGAGCAAGCCAATAAACGCATCGACGTCCTTGTTTTCACAGTTCATGTGGAACATCACGCCATCGATGCCATCAAACACCTCTGCATTAACGTGGTCCGCTTGCACGCCCAAACGAGAGAACTGACGCGCTGGGTTAGCCAGATCTTGACCTGCGTAGCTGACACCTGGGTTGAGACGCAAACCAATCGACGCCTTGCCCTCAACGATATGACGGTACGCAGCAAGTTGTGATTGCGAGTTGAAAATCATCTTGTCGCAGATGTCCGCGACTTCACGCACATCCTCTTCACTGTAACCCACGCTGTAGGCGTGCGTCTCGCCGCCAAACGTTTCGTAGCCGAGTTTCACTTCAAATGGGCCAGAGCTGGTGGTGCCATCAAGATAGGGCTTGATGATGTCAAACACACCCCAGGTTGAAAAACATTTCAGCGCCAACACCAGCTTAACACCCGAAATCTCTTTGAGCTGCTTGGCTTTCTCTAGGTTTTCAATCAACTTGTCTTCGTTGATCATAAAGTACGGAGTTTTCAATTCGTTGTGCATCACGAGTTCCTGCTTAAGAGTTCTACTGTGCTGTACCGCCACAGAACCCTAAATGACAAAAACAGCCATTGAACACGACCAATGGCTGCTTTGATGAGCATCGCTGGGTGTGAACTCACACCCGATACTCGATTATTTGAGTTTATGAATCACGGGTTGGCCAGGCTCGAGTTCCTGAACATGCCAATCTAGACCAATCTCAGGCATGGTCTCTAGGAACGGATCTGGGTCGAGCTGTTCCATGTTGAACACGCCTTTATCCGCCCATTTACCACGGAAGAACTGAAGCGCAGCCGTAATAGCTGGCACACCTGTCGTGTAAGAGATCGCTTGATGCTCCACATCTTGATAGGCGACTTCGTGGTCCGCATTGTTGTAGATGAACACGCTACGCTCTGCGCCATCTTTCTTACCTTGCACCCAAGTACCGATACAGGTTAAACCTGTGTAGCCTGGCGCCAATGAGGTCGGGTCAGGAAGTAACGCTTTCAATACGTGCAGTGGCTGAACCACAGTGCCGTCATGCAACGTCAGCGGATCTGGGCTCAGTAGGCCAATATCACGCATCACGTTGAAGTAGTTAAGGTAACGATCACCAAAGCCCATCCAGAATTCGATGCGTTTTGCAGGGATGAACTCTTTCATTGAGCGCACTTCATCGTGCGCCATAGAGTACACCTTGTGAGCACCACAATTAGGGAAATCAAACTCAAGCATACGAGAGTGACAAGGTACTTGCTTCCACTCACCGTCTTCCCAGTAGAAAGAATCGCCTTGGATTTCAAGCATGTTGGTTTCTGGATCAAAGTTAGTCGCAAACTTCTTACCATGATCACCCGCGTTGACATCCATCACGTCAATCGTGTCGATTTCATCGAACAAGTGTTTCACCGCATACGCGGCAAATACCGATACCACGCCTGGATCGAAACCAGCGCCAAGAATGCCTGTGATGCCTGCTTCTTCAAACTTCTCACGGTAACCCCACTGCCAATCGTACGCTTCAGGCACTTGCTGACCTTCTGAGCACAAATCAACCGCTACCGAGGTATCTAGGTATGACACTTTTGCTTGGTAACACGCTTCCATGATCGCCATGTTGACCCAAGGAGGACCCGCGTTGATCACAAGATCAGGCTGAACCTCTTTGATTAAGGCAACCAGTGCCTCCACGTCGTCCGCATTCACTGCGCGCGCTTCTAGTTTCTTAGTTGAATCTTTCAGATTATTTTTCTTCTGAATCGATTCGATGATCTTCTCGCACTTACCTAAAGTACGTGATGCGATAGTGATATCACCGAGGACGTCGTTGTTCTGAGCCGCTTTGTGCGCGACTACCCAGCCAACACCGCCGGCACCAATCTGTAGAATTGCCATGGTCTTTGTTACCTTATTTTACTAGTTCAACCGCAAGCTGGTTGATGTCGTTTAATAGTTTCTCAAAATCTTTCAATGAAAGCGTTGGGTTCAAAATCGTAAACTTGAGTGCTGATTTACCCGCAATGACGGTTTCGCCCAATACCGCGATACCGCGTACCAGCGCTTCAATACGCACTTTCTGGTTGAGTTTATCCAAGTTCGCTTCGTCACCCAGCGTGCTGCGGAATAGCACCGTCGATAGTGCAGGTCTGGCTAACAGTTCAAAACCAGGTGCCGCCACAACCATATCCGCCACTTGCTGAGTTTGCTCTAACAGGTGATCGTACATCTCACCGAGCGCCTTTGGTCCTACACTTTGCATTGTCATGAAGACTTTCAGTGCATCGAAACGCTTGGTGGTCGCGATAGACTTGTCGACCAAGTTTGGCAACTCATCGTGCTCACGGTTCAAATAGTCCGCGTGGTGAAGCAAGAACGCAAAGTTTGCTTTGTCGTTCACTAGCAAAGCGCCGCAGCTAATGGTTTGGAAAAACAGCTTGTGGAAGTCCACGCTGATGGAGCTTGCGCGCTCAACACCTTTGAGGCGACCTTTTGAGCCACTGAGAATCAGTGCGCCGCCGTATGCACCATCGACATGCATCCAGAGTTCGTGCTGCTCGGCAACCTCGGCGATACGCTCAAGATCATCGATCGCGCCATGATCCGTGGTCCCTGCCGTACCGACAATCGCAAATGGAATCAAGCCTTGCGCTTTTGCATCCGCAACCACTTGCTCAAGCAGCTCTGCTTTCATGGTGCCGTCGATATTTGCTGGAACGGGTAACACTGCTTTCTCACCTAAGCCCATCCAAGAGGCAGATTTTTGCACGGTGAAGTGCGCATTAGCCGAACAGACGATTCGCAATTTGTCGGCGTAATCAGGCAAGCCCAATTTTTGGATAGAGTGGCCAGAAAGTTTGTTGGCGATCCAATCACGCGCCAGCATAAGACCCATTTGGTTGCTCTGCGTGCCGCCGCTGGTCATGATGCCGTCGGCGTCTTGGCTCATGTCGTATTTGTCGCACAGCCAGTTAATCACTTTTTGCTCAACGTAAGTTGCAGAAGACGCTTGGTCCCATGAATCCATTGACTGGTTGAGTGCACCAATCATCGCCTCTGCCGCCACAGATGGCATCAAAGGGGGTGTATGCAGGTGAGCAATACAGCTTGGGTGCTGAGTAAAAATGGCATTTTTCGCCACCAAGTCGGTCGTGCTGGCAATCACCTCTTTCAAACTGGTTTCAGAGGCATCAAGGTTGACCGCATTGATTTGCGCTTCAAGCAATTTAGGGTCCATACCTGAGTATGGTTTTTCCACTTGCTCAAACATCGCTTTCATCACACGCGTAGTGTGAGACATCACCGCCGCGAACTCATCCGCACCCTGCTCACCGGTGTGAATAAAATGCTTGTTCCACTTTTGGTTGTCCGCAGGTGCTTCAACGTAATCCGCGCCAGCAGCAATCATCGCCGCTTCAAGTGTGCGTAGCGCAAAATCAATTTGTTCAAACGAAATAATCAGCGGTGGTAGGAAACGGATAACCGAACCGTCACGGCCGCCTTTTTCAACCATCAAACCACGTTCCAGTGCCGCGCGTTGAATGCGCAACGTCATCGCACCATCGGAGGCTGGCTCGCCAAACTTGTTCTTCTCGTCGTTGGTTTTCTTGATTTCAACGCCTAGCATCAAGCCTTTACCACGAACTTCTGCTACACAGTTGACACGCTTTTGGATATTTTCTAAACCAAGGCGCAGGTATTGACCGGCGATGTTAGCGTGCTCCACTAAGTTGTCACGCTGAATGATTTCAAGTGCTTTGGCACCAGAGACCATTGCCAACTGGTTGCCACGGAAGGTGCCCGTGTGCTCGCCCGGTTTCCAAGTGTCGTGCTGCTTGTTGATCACTAACAGCGACATCGGCATACCGCCACCAATCGCTTTCGATAGGCAGAGCACGTCTGGCACAATACCCGCCTCTTCAAACGCAAAGTTGTAACCTGTTTTCGCTACACCACATTGAATTTCATCAAAAATCAGCAGGATGCCGTGCTCATCACAGATACGACGCAGGCCTTGCAGCCAGAATGCAGGTGCAGGGATGACACCGCCTTCACCTTGAACCGGCTCAACAATAATCGCTGCCGGCTTCATGATGCCCGCTTCGTCATCATTCAAGAGACGCTCAATGTAACGAATGCTGGCTTTGGCGCCTTCATCGCCACCCAACCCAAATGGGCAGCGCAGGCTGTAAGGGAATGGCATAAAGTGCACATCAGACATCAGGCCAGTACGACGCGCTTTAGTACCTAGGTTGCCCATCATGCCCATAGTGCCGTTTGTCATACCGTGGTACGCACCACGGAAAGCAAACATGGTGTTACGACCGGTGGTCTGCTTCGCCAATTTGATCGCAGCTTCTACAGCGTCCGCACCTGAAGGGCCGCAAAATTGAATCACACAATTGTCGCCTAATTGCTCAGGCAAGAATTCCTTCACCGTCTTGATAAAGTGGGTCTTCGCTTGGGTGGCGATGTCCAATGTTTGATATGGCAATCCGCTGTCGAGCTGATCTTTCAGTGCTTGGTTGATCTCTGGGTGGTTGTAACCCAAAGCCAATGTGCCCGCACCGGCCAGACAGTCGAGGAATAACTGACCGCGAGTATCTTCAACTAAAGCACCGTACGCTTGTTTAATCGCAATCGGTAGACGTCGAGGGTAAGAGCGAACTTCAGATTCGTGCTGTTGCTGATCAAGCAAAATTTGATCAGGCGTGAGATCATACAGACCATCCACAACAGGAATCTGAGTTGAAAAAGGGGTTGCGATAGCGTTGGTATCGACTTCAAAAGCTGTGCTCATGATAAGTTCCATTGAAACAATTTTCGGCCTTTTCCGAGATAAAATGGGAGAGGAAAAGGAACAGCAAACGGCTCGGTGTCGATAGCAAATCGCAACCAAGCATAAACAGACCATCACATGGGATGGATTCGACGTTTAGTAGAAAATCAAGGTTCAGTGATGCAACTGTCTTGTAAAACAGGGCACTCAGGAAGAACTAAGCTGATCAATGTGTGTTTATTTAGTGGATTCAATGTTGGGTTTCCCATTCATATGTCGCTATACGACAACAGTATCCCGTCTATCGATAAAAGGACTTATCGATACCTACCCTACGTGTTGTTCACTCAGCCCGAATGACCTCACGCGTGTCCCCCAGAGCGTCATTACGACTGCTCTCCGAGATTGCGCGCGAAAGTATCATAATTTGCCGGAAATTGGCAACTCATTTTCGCAATATCGAATCAAATTATTAATTAATCTATCAAAACAAAAGTGTTAATAGACCACGTCAATCGAAATGATTTCAGTTAATAAGCTGAATCAAAAAAACCGGGAGGTCATAAGAGCCATTGCGTGTAGCGGCATCTACGCAAGTAATAAGAAAATGAACGACAAAAACTCGGTATAAAATTGCGTCCTACCCCAAACTCAATGAGTAAAAACCACCTCCAACATCTCAAAAATGAGACAACACCTGTAAATGAGTACTACATTCGGTCATTTTTTGAATTTGCCCCTCTCACTTTGTCATTAGAAAGGCTAAGCTAGTAACAACTATAACGAAATACAAACACCTTATGTGACAGCGTCTTATCTGTAACGAGATGTATAGGGAGATCACCTTGAACTGGAAGTTATCATGCGTCGCCGCGAGCACACTGATGTTGAGCCTCGCAGCACAGTCACAAACGTTAGAACAAGCGGTGGCTTATACCATTGCCACTAATCCGGATCTAAAATCGAGCTACAATGAGTTCCGCAGTGCCGTGAAATCTAGCGATGCTGCCGTCGGTGCGTACTTGCCGAGTATCGATTTAGATGCGGGTATCGGTTATGAAGGAATTAACGATGCTGAAAGCGTAGGTGGAGGGAGTAGCGACCTCACCCGAAAGGAAGCGACCGTAAGCTTAACGCAGTTGCTGTGGGACGGTAACGCAACATTAAACGATATCGACCGCACCGCGGCGGATGCGGAGTCTTTGAGGCTACAACTTTTGTCGCAGGCTTCAGACCTTGCACTTCAAGTCACCGAGATTTACCTAGATGCCGTTAAAGCCTACGAGGTATTGCAGCTTTCAGAGAGCAACCTCAAGGTCCATAAAGACATCTACAAAGACATCAAACGTCGCGCCGACTCTGGCGTTGGTTCAACCGCTGATGTTACGCAGGTTGAAGCGCGTATCGCCAAAGCGCATGGTAACTTGCTGGCAGCGCAAAATAACCTCTTTGATACCCATACTCAGTTTCAGCGAGTGGTAGGTCAAGCACCGCTTGGGCTCATCTACCCGCGTGCTGACGAATCACGTATTCCTCTTACTCTCGAGGAGGCACTTGATCAGGCGATTGCCTCTCACCCTGTGATTCAAACCTCACACGCGGATGTTGATGCTGCACGTTTTCAATACAAGCAGTCTAAAGGTAACTTCTACCCCACGTTCTCTATTGAAGCGAGTCAAACTTGGCGAGATGACGCTGGCGGCGATGAAGGGCGTAGTGACGAAACCCTTGCCATGCTTCGCATGCGCTACAACCTCTATAATGGTGGCAGCGACAGCGATCTCTCAGAACGAGCGGCTTATCAACTTAACAAGGCCAAAGATTTACGCGACAACGCGTATCGTCAAGTAGAGGAAGGTTTACGCCTCTCTTGGAGTGCGCTTGATTTGACCTTGCAACAAAAGCAGTTCCTCTCCGACCATGTCGATTCTGCCTCAGAAACAGTGATTGCCTACGAGAAACAGTATCGTATCGGCCAACGTACCCTACTTGACTTACTCAACACCGAAAACGAACTGTTTGAGGCGCGTAAAGATTACCTCGACGCCCACTACGCTGAGCAGTACGCCAAGTATCGAGTGATGAATGCAACCGGCAACTTGCTCGACGCACTATTAGTGGATACGCCAAAAGAATGGCAAGAGAAGATGGAGTATTAAGATGAACAAATTGATGCTATTCCCGTTTTCTCTGCTCAGTGTAGCGCTTGCCTTTACCGCACAAGCCGAAGACGATCAGTATGACTATATTGACACTCCCACAGCAGAACAACCGTTTGATCTCACCGATGACGACAGTGATGGCGTAGTGAACGCACGTGACTTCTGCCCCGGTACACCGTTGGGAGCCCTTATTGACAACGATGGCTGCGGCCAAGCCCTCGCGAAACGCGAAGAGTCGCAGCTGTTTATCTTATTTGCAAACAATTCGGCCGAAGTCGATTGGCAATATTCAACCCAAATTGAAGCGATGGCAGAGTTTCTTGCCCAATACCCAGAGACGTCTATACAACTGCAAGGCTACGCCAGTAAAACTGGCAGCGCGGAACGCAATCTAGAGCTGTCAAAGCTACGAGCAAATGCCGTTGAGCAAGAGTTACTCTACTATGGTGTGGAGCCTGAGCGGATCGCCATTGTTGGTTTTGGAGACAGCGCAGCCGAAGAAAGCGCGGGTGACGCGACTACTGAAGCCTTAGATCGCAAGGTGTCCGCCACCGTGGTCGGCATGAGCCGAGAAGTGGTCAAAGAGTGGACGATATTTACCACTATTCCTAAGTAACACTGCGATAAGTGACTCTTTAAGGATTAAATCGATAAGGCTCTCTAATAAAACAACCGCCCCCACTGCGAGCAATGGGGGCGGTTTTCTTTACAACTCGACGTCGAAAAAATCACGATGACGATGATTCGTCTTTAACTCCCGGCGTTTCGACCGCAGCGGGCATCTCTGCAGCGCTGGGTGTCGCCTCGGTACAGTTTTGACTAGACAGTTGGTGCGTATCCATATCGTACTGCTCTTTGATGGCATCTTTTACCGTGCCTTCCCAAACAGGGACACCGACGAAGTAACTGGTCCGCGCCACCACATGCGCCGCAATCGGTGCCGTCACCATGATGAACACGACAACCGCCGCTGCGCGAACGACGATGGCGGCATCGCTCCAAAAAACAATCGCAAAGGCGATCACCAGTAGACCCACACCTAACGCACCTGCTTTAGTGGTCGCATGCATACGGGTCAGCAAGTCAGGCATGCGGTTTAAGCCAATGCTGGCAAGGAGCATCAAGAAAGAGCCCAGCAGTGCAAATAGCGCAACAAAAAACTCAGTCATCATCTTGAATTCCTCTTTTCTCCAAAAAGCTCGAGAACCCGACAGCCGCCAGAAACGACGTCAACGCCAGTACAATAGCCACATCAATGAACGCTGGCTCTTGGTATGCCAGTCCATATAGCACGACCAAACCGACGGTAAGTGAGGCCATTAGCTCAAGCGCAACCACTCGGTCGGGTAGCGACGGTCCTTTCAGCAAACGAACCGAAGAGATCAGCAGCGCAAGAATTAGCATGGCAAAACAGAGGGTATATACAGTATCCATCGTCGCCTTACTCCATAATTTCCAGCACCATGGCTTCAAGCTTTTTCAGCTCTGCCACATGCTGTTGTTCATCTTCAAAATACATCAGGTGGACAAACAGGACTTTTTTGTCGGTGGACACATCCAGTGCTAGTGAACCTGGTGTAACGGTAATTAAGTTCGAAAATAGCGTGATGCCGGCATCGCTTTTAATGTCGAGTGGGACGGCAATCACCGCAGGCTTCATCAAATGCGTCGGCGTCAGTACATCGTATGCCACGCGAGCGTTCGATTTAACCAAATCCCAGATGAAGAACAGCGCGAACTTAACAAACTTAGGAAACTTACCGAAATAACGTTTGAACGCTGGCTGATCGCGAAGCACGTAAGCCAACACCACATAGCTCAGCAACATGCCCCCAAAGAGATTTGAGATGGTGTAGGTGCCCGATAAGATCACCCACGCCAACGCCAATAACATATTCCAACCAAAGGCTTTCATCTTATTGACCTCCTAACACAGCATCGATGTATTGCGCAGGATCCAGTAGCTGATCCGCGGTCATGCTTGCGAGATTGACAAACCATTCTGCGTTAATACCAATCGTAACGGTGATGATTGCCATCAAGATGATCGGTAGGTAAAGGAAGAATCGCTCTGAATCTGACATCGCTGGCAACACTTCTGCATCCTCTGGCAGCTTCTTCCAGAACGCTTCCGCCCAAATTTTCACCATCGAATAGAGCGTCAGTAGCCCCACGGCGAGCGAAGCAATCACCCCTATCCATGCTTGCGCATCAATACCTGCCTTGATCACGACAAACTTAGCGAAGAAGCCTGACAACGGTGGAATACCCGCCAGAGACATGGCTGGGATAGCAAACAAAATCGCAAGGAACGGCGCGGATTTATACAAACCACCTAACCGACCCAGATCGTAACTGCCGTGCATACGATGCATCACACCACCGATAAGGAACAGGTTAGTTTTCACCACGATGTGGTGGAAGAGATAAAATACCCCGCCCAAAATCGCCAATGGCGTAAAGAGCGCCAAACCTAAAATCATGTAGCCAATCTGACTCACGATATGAAAAGACAAGATACGACGTACTTCAAACTGCGCCGCCGCACCCAGCACGCCCGTCACCATGGTGAAAATACCCATCCACATCAACAAAGTGCCGTGAGTAAAGGCGATATCACCGACAAAGATTAGGCTAAACACGCGATACAGTGCGTAAACGCCCACTTTCGTCAACAAGCCAGCAAACACCGCTGAAATAGCGACAGGCGGTGTATGGTAGGAGGCTGGCAGCCAGAAAAACATCGGAAATGCCGCCGCTTTGATGCCAAATGCCACCAAGAAAAGCAGTGAAATCACCGTCACCACTTGTGGGCTGTCGGTGGTCGCCAATTTTTGCCCCAGATCCGCCATATTCAGCGTACCTGCGTAGGCGTAAAGCAAACCAATCGCACTGAGGAACAATGCAGAAGAGAGCAAGTTAAGCGTCACATACTTGAGCGCGCCCTCCATTTGACTGCGTTCGCCACCTAAAATCAGCAAGCCAAACGATGCCACCAGCATGATTTCAAACCAAACGTAGAGGTTGAAAATATCACCGGTTAGGAAAGAGCCAATGACACCTGCCAACATCAGATGCAGTAGCGGGTAGAAGCCGAACTTTTCGTGCTCCTCACTCATGGTGGCCAAGGCATAAATGGAGATACAAAACGCCACGACCGCTGACACGGTGACCATAATCACCGCCAACAGATCCGCCACCATTGAAATACCATAAGGTGGCTGCCAGTCTCCCAAGGTGACCACTTGGATCCCATCGTTATAAACGGTGTAGAACAAGGTGACCGCGGCAATCAGCAACGCAAAATTAGAGAACACACTGATCCAGCGTTGCAGCGTTTGATGTTTCCACAGCGTCATCGACAACGCCGCGGCAAACATAGGGATCAGTACGGGCAATAGAAGTATCATAATTGTGAATCTGTACTCTTCATTTCGTTCATGTCATCTTGACCGATCACGCTGTAAGCGCGCTTAATCAGCACCACGGCAAAGGCTAATACGCCAAAGCTGATGACGATAGCAGTCAGAATAAGGGCTTGGGGCAGAGGGTCAGCAATCGCCCCCACCGGAGCCGTCATACCCTCAGCAATCAGTGGTGGCGCACCACGAACCAGACCGCCACCGGTAAAGATCAGCAAGTTGGTCGCATTCGACAGAATGATGAGGCCAATGACCAACTTCACCACACTGCGGCGCAACATCATGTACAGAGCAGCGGCGTAGAGCGCACCGATCACCAAAGCAAATAATGTGGTCATTTAATCCTCCAACTGTGCCAGTGAGAAAAGCAGTGTCGTCACCATGCCGATCACAACAAAGTAGACGCCCACATCAAACATCAGCGGCGTGCTCAATTTGAGCTCACCCAATCCCGGCACATTGACGTACCACCACTGCGCGGTCAAAAACGTGCTGCCAGATTTAATCACACCGACAAAACCGCTGAGCGTCGAGATAATCAATCCTCCACCCATCAGGTAAGTGCTGTCGATGCCAATCAACTTGCGTGTCTCTTTGGCATCAAACGCGAACAAGTGCAATGCAAAGGCCGCTGACGCCACCAGGCCCGCGATAAAACCGCCGCCCGGTTCATCATGGCCACGCACCAATAAAAACACAGAAAACAGCAGCAACATCGGCAGCAGAAAGCGTGCGATGACCTGCAAAATCATAGAAGTACTGGTTTTGTTCATCATTAGTCCCTCTTCGAACGCAGCATCGCAGTCACACCAATCGCCGCCAACGACAAGACGAAAATCTCACCTAGCGTATCCAGTGCACGGTAGTCGACCAAAATCACGTTGACGATATTGCGCCCTTTCGCGATTGGTACACTGTTTTCAATCAAGTACCCGCTAATACCGCCTGGCATCGAGAAATGCACTACTGTCATCAATAGCGTCGCCATCATTGCACCAAACAACAGGGCGACGATGGTGTCACGCCAACGCACATCCGCGCTTGAGAGCGTTTGGAACTTAGGCAGTTTGAACAAAACCAACACCAACATGATGACCGTCAGAGTTTCAATCAGCACCTGAGTGATGGCCAAATCAGGCGCGCTAAAGAAGACGTAAATCAGCGCCATGGCAAAACCGAGTGCGCCAAGGGCCGCCACCGAGCTCAAACGTACTTTGGTCAAACAAGCAAACGTAATCACCGCAATGATCAGAATCGATAGGCCGATCTCTTTGAGCGTCACGTCAGAGAAATCCAAATCCCAGTGGAAACCAACGCGGGTAACCATGGCGTACGCCACCAAACCGATCGTCGTGAGGAAAATGGTCAAAATGTAGTTCGACATATAACCATTTTGCAGTTTGGCGGTACTCCATTTGGCGAATTTCACCATGTTGTCCATAAAGACAAAGTAACCCGCTTCCGGTCCGTAGTTCAGTAATGGTTTGGCTTTAATTGCACGTTTGCCGAGTTTATCCCACTGCTTAAATAGGAGGTAACCGACCACCATAGCCGTAATACTCAGCATCAGCGGAAGATTGAGACCATGCCACAGCGCGAGATCCACCTTACTCGCAGGATTACCGAGAATCGCCGTCGATGCAGATACAACAAGCGGCGAAGCCAATGAAGGAATCAAGCCAAGAACCAGACCTAACACCGAAAGCACCGTAAAGCCAAGACGCATTCCAAGCGGCGCTTCGTGCGCCTCCTTTGGCGTGGCTTTCTTCTCACCCCAGAAGGGTTTGATCACCAATAGCCCTGCACAAGCGACAATAAAGATGGAGGTCAACAGCGCCATAAGCGCAAGCAACGCTGCCCAAGGGCTGGATAACACGCCTTCGAGCATCATCTCTTTACCGATGAACCCAAAAAGAGGCGGAACGCCTGCTAAAGCCAGTGCAGCGAGAGACATGAACGCCGCAGTGTACGGCATCGCTTTACGTAGCCCACCTAACTCGCGCACATCTTTGGTGCCCGTTTCATGATCTATGGTGCCTGCCGCCATGAAGAGTGCACCTTTGTAGAGGGCGTGGCCAAGTAAGAACACCACCGCCGCCACCAGCGCCGCTTCCGTGCCGATACCAACCAGCATGGTCAAGGTTCCCAGTGCCATCACGGTTGAATAGGCCAAAATGCGCTTCA